>JAUYTH010000082.1 GCA_030695165.1 Bacteroidales bacterium | reverse complement strand
AAAGTCTGGCAGTTCACTTTTCACCAAATATAATCAATATGAAAAATTTTTTACCAATAATACTCACACTGGCAATGAGCAGCACAACTTTATCTGTATCAGGTAGCGCACCAGAATCTGAAAACGCATCTGCAAACACATCTGCAAACGCACCTGCATCTGCAAGCGCATCTGCAAACGCATCTGCACACACACCTGCATCTGCAAACGCACCTGCAAACACACCTGCATCTGCACACGGCGGCAAGCATCTGAAGCACTCAATAATTCCTGAGCCGCAAGTGGTTGTCCCGCTTGATGGCGCGAAGTTTAAAATTGATTCGAAGAGCGTGATCGTGGCAATTGGTTGCGAGGAGATGAACTCTGCAACTTTTTTAAAGAGCTATCTGCAAAGATATTATGGAGTTGATGTGGTTGTGGTGGATAAGCTTCCGGCCAGGGAGAGCGACCGTAAAGCTATCAGCTCTGTTATTCAGCTAAATATAAGGCAATTGGCAGGCATAGATCCTATGCCAAATTTCGGTTACGACCTTGCCGACCTAAAAAGGGAGGGGGCCTACCATCTGCAGGTTGGCGCTGCACAGGCAACTCTCACAGGAGCCAACCCCTCCGGCCTATTCTACGCAATTCAGACCCTGATTCAGCTGCTGCCCGTGCCTGCCGGCCAAAAATCTGGGCTCTCTTTGTATCTGCCTCAAATTCTTGTGGTGGACTTCCCGCGGTTTGAGTACCGGGGTATGCATCTGGATGTGGTAAGGCACATCTATTCTGTAGATTATGTAAAGCAATATATAGATTATCTGGCTCTGCACAAGATGAACTATTTTCACTGGCACCTTACAGACGACCAGGGCTGGAGAATGGAGAGCAAGAGTCACCCGCTGCTAAATGAGATTGGCTCCTGGAGGGCCGGCACGATTATCGGGATTTTTCCCGGGACAGGTGTAGATAGCACTCGCTATGGTGGCTTTTACACAATTGCGCAGATGAAGGAGATTGTGGAGTACGCTGCGCAACGCTATATCACTGTGGTTCCGGAGATTGACGTGCCCGGCCACTCGATGGCAATCATTGCAACATATCCGCACTTTAGCACAACCCCGGAAATTCCGAAACAACCGGCAATAACCTGGGGCATCTATAACCGCCAGAACAATGTGCTTGCTCCGTCGGAGGAGGTTTTCAAGTTTCTGGAGGATGTTTTTAATGAGTTGATGGATGTTTTTCCGGGCAAATATATTCATATCGGTGCAGATGAGTGCGCTAAAAAGTGGTGGGAGGAGTCTGCTTCAACTCAGGAGTTTATGCGTAAGTATGGATTGAAGGACGAGAATGAGCTTCAAAAGTATTTTGCAAAGCGAATTGCAGATATTGTTCACGCTCGTGGTCGTGAGTTTATTGGCTGGGACGAGATGCTGGACGATGGTTTGGTTGAAGGTGCAGTGGTGATGAGCTGGCGAAATGTTGAGAATGGCATCAAGGCCGCAGAGCTTGGCCATAAGGCGATTATGACACCTATAAAATACAGCTACTTTAATGTGGCTCAAAAGCGTGACGAGGATACCCTCTGCCACCGAGCCTGGTTTGCACCGGTAGACTCAGTCTATCTTTTTGAACCGGTTCCTGCAGATGTGCCCGCATCGGTTGCTGCCAATATCATTGGAGGTCAGGGGTGTATGTGGACAGAGTACTTCCCTCACAAGCAGCGTCTGGAGTACGGAATCTTCCCTCGCTTTTCTGCACTGGCAGAGGTCTACTGGACCCTTCCGGCCAACAAAAACTGGCCAAAATTCCAACTCAAACTTGTAGACCAATTTGACCGATACGACCTATGGGGAGCCAACTACTCCACCGAGATTTTCCGCTCCTCCGGCTTTGAGAGAGGGCGTTATTGATTTTGAAGATTAATCTACTCTTTATATATTTTTACTATGTTTGAAAAGCTGAACGATAAACATGGTGTTTATTTGAATGTGACCAATATTTCGGTTACTACTCTTAGTGATATGTATAATGGTGTTAATTTTATTCTTAACGACAACACCTTGCCAAGAGATCTAAGGATTTATGAAGACTCAAGAGGGCTAAAGGCAACCTTCAATCTTAAGGAGCTGGATAAGTTAATAAAGGATTTATTTGAGGTATCAGAAAAATACAAATCAATCAAGCATGCAGTTGTTCATAACAAAAGTATGTACGTAGCATTTGGACTATTTGCAGAGAGGCTAACTTCAGGGAAGATTTATACTATGAAAGTTTTTTCTACACCCGAAGCTGCGTGGAATTGGCTTAATAATTAGCAAGTTGAATAAATTTTATTAATAAATTGTTGAATAAAATAATTTTACCGGATCTTTTCAAAGAGTATCTGTATGAGGCGGCAGGCAGCGACAGAGCTCCAATAGTCCTGGACGCTCTTGAGAGTACGACCCCATCTGTCTCCATCCGCTTAAACCCATTGAAGCCACTCTCCGTAAAGGTAGACTCTATTGCTAATGAGGCAATTGCCTTAGGCGACAAAGTCCCTTGGTGCCCCGAAGGGTACTATCTGCCTTCAAGGCCAAACTTCACTCTGGACCCTGCCCTTCACGCCGGCGCCTACTATGTTCAGGAGCCATCGTCAATGTTTTTGGCTCTGCTTAAACCTCTCTTTGCAGATATTTCTCAGCCCAGGGTGCTTGACCTGTGCGCTGCCCCGGGAGGCAAAACCACACATCTGGTCTCGATGCTCCCTTTAAATTCATATATTGTTGCTAACGAGGTTGTTAAAAACAGAGTAGCCCCTTTAAAGGAGAACCTCTTAAAATGGGGAAACCACTCAGTTGAAGTTACAAGTAAAGATGCCAGGGAGATAAGCTCCTACTGCAATGCAGTTGGCCTTCAATTTGACTTTATACTTGTAGACGCCCCCTGTTCGGGAGAGGGGATGTTCCGCAAAGATCCTGTTGCGATTAGCGAGTGGAGCGAAGAGAATGTGAAAACCTGTGCAGCCCGGCAAAAAAGAATCCTATCCGACATCTGGCCAACCCTGGCCCCAGGCGGATACCTTGCCTACTCAACCTGCACCTTTAACATCTACGAAAACGACCAAAATGTAACCTGGATTCAAGAAGAGCTTGGCGCCCGCCTCGTCTCTCTGGAAGAGCTCTATCATAATCACTTTTCCAACCACTCACAAGATTTCGCCACCCGCTCACCTGATACCATTAACCACTCATCTGACTCTGCCACCAGCTCACCCGGCTCTACCACCCTTTCAGTCGGGCATCTGGAAACACTTCTCAAAAAGTCCGGTGTAGTAAAAGGAGATGCCGGCGGTTATCGCCTTTTCCCCGGTTTGGTGCGAGGCGAAGGGCTATTTTTCGCACTCTTCAGAAAAGAGATTAATTCAGATCTGCCAGTCGAAAACGAAGTCGTTTTTAATAAGCATTTGTCGGCAAAACACTCTGCATCTAAAGCTTTGTCTACCAAGAATTTATCTCCCAAAAATCTGTCGGCAAAACACTCTTCATCCCAATATCTGCCTAATCCGGAAGATGCGCTCTCAATTACCGGTATAAATGATATCCCGAGGTTTGAACTTACAAAAGAGACAGCTCTTAAATATCTCGCCCGGCAATCAATAACTCTTCAAGGTGCTCCATTAGGCTATCTAATAGTTACTTACGGTGGCTTGCCGCTTGGGTATGTTAAAAATCTGGGCACTCGCGCGAATAATCTTTACCCTATCAATTGGAGGATAAGGAAGGACTTTGGCAGTGTTTGATGTAAGTAAATAGAATACAGTTATTTGCAAAACCCAGTTTTCCATATTTGGAAAATTGGGTTTTGTAATATATTGTTTGTCAATAGATTTCATCAAACACTGGCAAAGCGCAGCGGGTAACACACCTGCGCAGCAGACCACATATTCCAGCGCAATTCTTGGAACGTTTTTTGAGAGCTTGTTTATAAGCAATTTATGATAGGCCGAGGCGACAATAATTGCATCACCGTTTGGGAACAGAGGAGAGAAAAAGGAAAATTCATTTAATACATAACATTATGGAACTCTCTTCAAAAAGAAATTTTTCAATTTCCCAAGTATCTGCATTTAGAAAAAAAATTATGATATTGTTTTGTAAAAGCTTAACAATGTTAGTTTTATTATCGGTATCATCTATTAATAGCCTATCTGCACAAAACAGTAAGGCTATAAATATAGATGTGGTAAAAGCGATTGGAGGCGAAAAGATTGATTATTTGAGCAATTATGCGAAGGATATTCAATATATACCGCTTGAAACAAAAAAGGAGTCTTTAATAAAAACGATTAATAGGATTGTAGTTGAGAAGAATAAAATCTTCATTCTTTCTGCTAATTCAATATTAATTTTTGATATCAAAGGTAACTTTATAGGTAATGTTAATAGATTTGGCAGGGGGCCTCAGGAGTATACCGGTATTTTATCTTTTTTGGTTGACCCGGTATCGGAAAATATTTGCATTCTATCTTCTCAGGGAATCTTAGAATATGATATTAAAGGGAATTTTATTTATAAAATTGAGAAGATTCCGGAAGCAACGACCCTCAATAGTTTTTTAAAAGTTAAAGATGGAGTATTCTTGGTTAATTGGTCGAAACACAGCGATGCTAAAGAGATGACATCTATATTAAATTCAAATTCAATACTGTATAAAGATGGTACACACCAAAACTTATATACATATTCACAAAAGGCAACAAATGCTTCAAAACCTGGTGGTCCATTAATGCTGGTTTTTCAAGGACATCAATATAGTTTCTATAAGTACGGTGAGAGCATCAGGGCAGATAGAGCCAATAATGATACAATTATAACTATTGATTCAAAATATAAAATCACCCCTGAATACATTTTCAATTTTGGTAAATATGGATATAAAAGCGGAGATGACAAGTATGAAAAGATGATTTTGACAGACGATAAAATAATTTCAAGTTCTTCGCCTATTGAAACAACCAACTATCTTTTCCTGAATTTTTATTTTAGGGGGCTTGCTCCGGAGCCTTTTGAAACCACAATCACACTACCCGGACCCGGAAATATAACACATATTTTAAAACATACAGACGTTAAAGCCATTTACAATAAGAAAACCAAAGAGTTAAGACTCCTTAAAAGACCTTACAAAGAGAAGAGCGGATTGGTCGAGAATATTCAATATGGCCCTGAGTTTTGGCCTAGAAGCATCAATTCGAAAAATGAGTTAATATCTTTTATGTCAGCTTCTTACTTGATTAATTATTGTTCAGAAAAAAAGGGAGATAAAACTAAAGTTGATGCTATTGCGTCAAAACTCAGCGAAGAGGACAACCCGGTTGTGGTAATCGCAATTCCAAAGTAAATTAGAATTTAGAAGTTATCGAATCTTACGATGTAGATCCTAAAACAGGTAATAATTTACTCACTGTATTTTGCCAGGATCAAGCATTCTAATAAAAAAATTGATATATGAAAAGTATTTTTAGAATCCTCATTTTGACAGCCATTGTTGCTGTGAACGGATGCAAATCTCAACCAGGTACCGAGAGCGGTGGGGTAGCGGTAATA
>JAUYTH010000081.1 GCA_030695165.1 Bacteroidales bacterium | reverse complement strand
CATTACCGGTTTTGTTTTTTATATTTATTTATCAAGTTATTAATTCTATTAAATTTCCATTTTTGTTATGAAGAGTTTTTCAAGTTCCGCTTCAAGGAGAGTTTTAAGTTCGGTTTTATTTATTTTTAGTTTTGTAGTGGGAGGGCTGGTGGCAGTTTCGTGTTCTGGGTTGGAGAGTGACTACGCAAAACAGCAGAAGATAGACGATGAAATTATTGGCAAATATTTGACAGATAACAATATACAAGCACAAAGGCATAGTGTCGGTTTCTATTTTTTTCCTTTATATGGCATAACCCTCCACAGTAGCGCAAGTGCAATACAAAGCAATGTCTCTCCGATACTCGGAGCATTAAAGCAAAACGATATAGTCAGCTTTTACTACACAATATCTCTGCTCAACGGAACCGTAATTGAGAGTAACGAAGGGGTGGGTAGTGGTGCTGCACCAAAAGCGGAGCCCGCAAAATTCCGTCTGCTGAGTCAGACGATTATCCCCGAAGGGCTCGACTACGGTATTAAACTTATGAGTGTTGGCCAGAGGTATCGCTTTTTTATGCCATCTTACCTGGCTTACGGGAATTACAGTACATCGTATCTGCCTGTAAACAGCAATCTTATAATTGAGATAGAGGTGGTTGGCGTTCAGACTCAAACTCAGATAGACGATATTGAGAGAGATTCAATTTTCAGCTTCGCATCTGCAAGATATCAATCATTTAAGCAGTATCCGTCGGGACTCTGCTTTGTAGACAGCATCCCCGGCGCAGGTGAGAAACCTTTTAGCGGAGACAGGGTTAAGGTAGATTTTACAAGATCTTACCTTAATGATACAATAATCAAGAGCGTGGAGGATGTGATGTTTTTTATTGGCAACGGCCAGGCAGTAGAGGGTCTTGAGGAGTCGCTCAGGTTGATGAAGAGTGGAGGGACAGCAGTGCTTATAATGCCCTCAAGCATAGCGTTTAAGCAAAGTTTGTGCATTATCCCGCAAAAAGCCAGGGCAGATTTGCTTAGAGATAAAGTAATTACTTCGGAGGTTTTACCATACTCCATAGTAAAATATGTTGTTAAACTGAAATCTGTAAACTAAATTTACGTTCCAAATATATATGTGTGGCATACAGTAACTACGACAATTTAGAATCAGTAATTCGGGGTTGCATCCGGATGGATGATAAGGCTCAGGAGCTGTTATATAAAAAGTATTTTGGTTATGCTTTGACTGTAGCTCTTTTGTACAGCACCGACCGTAATGATGCTATTGAAGTAGTTGACGACAGCTTTTTAAAGGTGTTCTCGGAGATAAAAAAATTTGATATTTCACAACCCTTTAAAGGATGGTTAAGAAAGATTGTTATTAACACTGCGATTGACAAGTTTAGGAAAAGAAACCGCAGGATAGATTTCAAAGAGACCGACTCCGTCGCCATCCAGGACACCACGCCCGGGCCAATCAGCAGCCTAACTGCTCGGGACATTTTGATGCTGTTAAACTGTCTGCCACACACTTATAAAACCGTTTTTTGTCTTTATGATATTGAGGGTTACAGTCACGACGAGATAGCTGCAAAACTAAAGATTCCTGCCAGCTCCTCCAGAGTTTACCTCACCAGAGCCAGAAAACAGATGCGAGATTTGTATAACAAACATATTAAAGACTAATATTAAAAAAGCTTTTAAGCAATATGAGTAAAGAAAAAGAGATAGGGGAAGTGATTAAAGAGGCTCTCAACGGCCACGAGGAGAATTACATAGAGGGGGCTTGGGAGACTTTTAAATCAAAGAAAAAGCGAAGAGCTCTCATATACAGGCTCTCTGCTTCCGGAATTGCCGCCGCCGTTCTACTGGGGTTGATTATTATCGGGACCCTTAACCAACCGTTACCTCAGACACTTACAGCTCAAAAAGAGCCGGTTAAAGTGATTGAACCCCCACAACAAATTGTGAACGAAGTGCCCGGGCAGGTAGCTGCTGTGGCGGAATCACAACCTAGTTCAATTTCAGTAAACAGGCTTGAGAGAGTCGCCTCCGCCTCTGCCGGCAGGTCAACCAGTTCTGCAGTCAGTTCAACCAAATCTGAAGTCAGTTCAACCAAATCTGCAGTAAGCTCAACCAATATTATTGCTCAGAATACAGAGAAAAATGAGGCAGCAGAAGTCAAGTCGACGGCCGTGAAAGAGTCTCAAACTCAAACTCAAACTCAAACTCAAACTCAGAAACAACCAACTAACCAACTCAATAACCAACCATTAACTCAGCTCAATTCACTATCAACAACCGAATCTGCGCCTCAAAGCTCACAACAAGACTCAAAACTAGGGTCTGGGCGAAGGGTTAGAATCGGGGTAAATGTGGCTCCGGGGTTTAACACCACCGCAGACGCATCTGCCTTTAACTACTCCGGGGGAGTAAATGTAGAGATCCCACTTTCAAAAAAACTACAGATCTCCACCGGAGTTTCTCTCGAACACTCAAATGTAGACGAACGAAGCTCTCCAAGAAATGCTGCCGTGCCGTCCTATCAAACTATAGCCTCCCTAACCAACCTGGATATCCCCATAAACATTACCTGGAAGATATCCTCCTATAAAAAAACAAGTTACTATGTGGGAGCCGGTCTTAGCGCACTGGCATACCTGAGCGAAAACTACACAACTACAACCAGAACTCAACTGCTTCGTGAGAACACCTCGTTTGACGGAGATGAGTACATTAGTACCTATAAACTTGAAACTATAGAGAGGGTCACAACCAGCTCGGGATCTCCAAACAGTGCTTTTGATATTGGAGGTCGTGTTAACCTAATCTTCGGAGTTGAGCAGAGACTCACACCAAAGTTAAACCTTAGCATTGAGCCGTTTATGAAAATTCCTGTCTCCGGGCTGGCAACCAAAAATATGATCTACACCACCGGTGGAGTTACATTTAAGGTAACTTTTTAATCTGGTTAAGGTAACTTTTAATCCTTAACACATCTAACAGCAGTTGCGTAACTCTTTGAAAATTCGCCACTTCTTGACCAAGGGCTAATATTGTAGTATGTGGCAACACTCGGTGAAGATGAGTTGGAGCTCCACCAGTAGACCCTATCTAACATATAGAAGTAACCCTCCGGAGCTCTGAGTCCATTTGGTATGGCAGTAAATCCACTGCTGTTGTTTCCGGCATTGTTAAAAATCCAGATATTATTACTTGACTCGCTCAGTTTATAGTATGCATTTAGGCCAAGATATGTGTACAACTGCTCCCAATCTGCAACTGAAGGGAGGTGCCAGCCTGTAGGGCAGATACCTCGTGCATCCGAAGCTGCGTTCCAGGTGTAAACTCTGCCGTATATACCGGCATAAAGAGGGCTGTTAAAGTATGTCCACTGATATTTATTAACATTTCCATCTACCAGAGGCTCTGCCAGTGTTGTTGTAGTGCCAATAAGATCTCCATTGCTGTACTTTGTAGTTTGCAGATTCTCTGCCATCCAGGTTTGACTACCGATAGGAATAGTTTTGTACTCGTTATCATCAATATCTTTAACAGTACCGTATGTAAGGCTTGGGTTAAATTGTTTCTGCCCATTGTGTGCGTTAAAAGTGACATTATTGCCGTATGTAGTTCCACCTGACGTTTTTGCAAAAGCTCTTACATAGTATTTACTACCAGGAGTTACCATCTCATTCGGGTTGGAGTAGTCATTTCTTAGTGCAGCAGTAAAACTACCGTCAATAGAACGATATGCCATTCCTCTTAACGAACTGATAACATTATTTTCAATGGTAGGATTGATGGTTTTACCCCAACACACTCCAAACTCCGTAACATCACTAAAAGATTGGCTATACTCTCCTCCACTCTCGAAGTAGGATGGAGTTATGTTGCCCACCTCCCTTGTAGTCAAGCCTGTTAGATTGAGTGGTTCCCCTTTAATACATCTAATTGAAAAGCCATAACCGTCAGCCGGATAACTTCCGATCGAACCGGTGAGAGTTGCCTTCAAAGTGCCATTGTTAAGTGAAAGAAGCCACAATTCAAAATAATTACCTATTGCTTCAAAGTATGTAGAGTATCTAAACCCGGCCGGGAGTACTGTAAACCCGGTCTCATTGGTAACTTGGGAGGTACTTGTTCTCCAGTGAGTTGTCCCAACCTCCTTCAGGCAGTTCCATAGATCTCCGCCTGTATAATTTTCTCCCAAATAGTTATAGATACACTCTATCCATTCACCGGTGGTTGGAACTCTCCACCCCTTTGGACAGAGACCCCTGCTATCTGTCACCGCTGCCGGCGTATATAGCCGCCCATAATCCGGAGCGTAGCTCTCATCTCCGTTATAGGCCCACTGGAATTTTGGTGCTATTAAGGTGCTTATATCCAAATTAGGGGGAGTTGTAGTGCCTATAAAATCTCCATTGCTATATTTTTTGGTCCTTAAATTTTGAGCCATAAACTCCCGTGAGTTTATCATAATTGTCTTGTACTCATTCCCCTCGATATCTGTAACCAATCCATAACTCTTGTTTGGGTTGAAAACT
>JAUYTH010000079.1 GCA_030695165.1 Bacteroidales bacterium | reverse complement strand
GTTATTCTATCACGTCTCAACCGATGAGGATTATGGCTCACTGGAGCAGGAGGGTACTTTTTTCACAGAGGAGACCAAGTATGACCCGCACTCTCCATATTCGGCATCTAAAGCTGCCAGTGACCACTTTGTGAGAGCTTTCCACGATACATACGGCTTGCCGGTTGTAATCTCAAACTGCTCAAATAACTACGGAAGCTTTCAGTTTCCGGAAAAACTGATACCACTTTTTATCAACAACATCTGCAATAACAAACCTCTTCCGGTATATGGAAAAGGAGAGAATGTAAGAGACTGGCTATATGTAGAGGACCACGCAACAGCAATAGATCTCATATTTCACAGGGGAAAAACCGGAGATACATACAATATCGGAGGGTTTAACGAGTGGCGAAACATAGACCTAATCAAGGTTATGATAAAGACTGTAGACAGGCTTTTAGGGCGGCCACCGGGAAGCAGCGACTCATTGATAACCTATGTAACCGACCGTGCAGGTCACGATCTTCGCTACGCAATAGACTCGACTAAACTAAACAGAGAGCTTGGCTGGAGTCCTTCACTGCAGTTCGAAGAGGGGCTGGAGAGAACAGTAAGATGGTATCTGGATAACAAAGAGTGGATGGAGAGGGTTACATCGGGAGATTATCAGGCCTACTACCAACAGATGTATAACAGGTAAATTTGTCGGGAAAGTGAAACCCATAATCATAGACGATAATCTTCTGGACGAGGTCTCTGCTCAGGCAAAGGGCTCTGCCAGGCTTAGAATGAACTTTAATCTGCATAAATCACTTGATGCAGGAGCCCAAAAAATGCTCAATGCACTCCAGCCCGGTAGTATTTTCCCAATCCACCGGCACCACCATACCGCAGAGACCTACATTGTTCTCAGGGGTGCCATCCGGGTCTATTTTTATAATGACAACGGCTCTCTTATTTCATCCCATTTGCTTGACCCCTGCGAGGGCTCTTATGGGTTGGAGATACCTGTGGGAATGTTTCACACTCTGGAGGTACTTGACAAAAACACAGTGATTTTTGAGGCAAAAGAGGGGCCATACACCCCGCTTTTGGAGGATGACATACTAACACTTCAAAATATATAGCTCCCTATACCACGATGGCACATTTTGTGTATATTTGCAGG
>JAUYTH010000074.1 GCA_030695165.1 Bacteroidales bacterium | reverse complement strand
GATTACTCCAACATAAAACCTATTGAAAAGAGAGCTCGCCTTATACTTGCAGATGGTATGGAGGTAGATATCAAAGCCGTTGGTGAGGCAGTAGTGGAGCAGAACGGTAAAAAAATAGTCATTGGGGCGCAGGGGGTCAATTATGAGGTAGATTCGCAAGTGTCCGGCATATTAACAAAAAATATATACAACTCACTTGAGATACCGAGAGGGGGAGAGTATTCGTTAACACTGGCCGATGGTACCAGGGTATGGATGAATGCAGATTCTAAACTTAAATACCCGATCTCTTTTGTAGAGGATATAAGAGTGGTATATCTTGAGGGAGAGGCATATTTCGAAGTCGCTAAGAGTGCATCAAAACCTTTTATAGTGAGTACTCTTTCGGGAGATATAACCGTTTTGGGTACACATTTCAATGTTAAAAGTTATTCCGATGAGAGCGCCATCTACACAACACTGGTAGAGGGCTCGGTCTCATTTAAAGGGAGTGCCGGGAAGGAGACTATACTCTCTCCGGGAGAACAACTTGCCTTCTATCCGGCAAAGGGGGTACAAGAGCTCAAACAGGTAAATGTAAAGAATTATGTAGGCTGGAAAAACAATCTCTTCCAGTTTGAAGAGCTTTCGCTTGAAGATATTATGAAGACCCTTGCACGGTGGTATGATGTAACCGTTTCATACGAAAACGAGGAGCTGAAACAACTTCTTTTCTCGGGGAATCTGGACAAATACACCAATATAGAGTCCTTCTTGAAACTGTTTGAAGTGGGAGCAAAAATAGAGTTTAAGGTAGATAACAGGCATATTCACATAAAGCCAAAAAGAAGAGAGAGTTAGCCAGCAAAAACGAAGGTAAACAGAAGTTAAACAAAACAAAATAAACGGAATTAAACTTTACTTAACAAAAAACAATAATTTATGAAACAAAAATTTCCCTTCAGGCGGGAATGTCCCGTTTCTCAACTAAGAGTATTGCTGTTGGCAATTGTCTCTTTCTTGATGCTCGGATCGAATGTGCTTGCAGCAGGAGTTCTTACTCAGGCGAGGCCCATTACGGTAACAATTAAAAAAACAACACTAAACAATGTTCTTAATCAGATTAAAGATCAATCTGGGGTGAAAATACTGTTTAATGTAAACAGTGTTAAAAACATTGAATGCGAAGAGATTACTTTTAACAATACCCCTGTAGAGGAGGCCCTTAAAACTGCTTTAAAGGGAACCGGTTTCGGTTACCAGGAGGTAGACGGGGTTGTTGTGATAAAAGAGGTCCCCCAACCAAAAGAGCCGCAAAAGCCGGCCGATATCAAAGGAAGGGTTGTTGACCAGACAGGATTGCCCCTTCCCGGGACAGCCATTGTTATCAAAGGGACCAAGATTGGTTTTGTAACAGACGAGAATGGAAATTTCTCATTCACCCTTAAAGAGCCTCAGGGGGCAGTTCTTGTTTTTACCTTTTTGGGGATGAAGACAATTGAACTTCCCTTTAAAGGAGAGACAACGATAAATGTAAGATTGGAGGAGGATGCAAGTTTGATTAATGAGGTAGTTGTAACCGGTATCTTTAACCGGGATATAAACAACTTCACAGGATCTTCAACCACCATTAAGGCAGAAGAGATTCAATCATTCGGAAACAGGAATATAATCACATCTCTAAGAAATATTGACCCCTCGTTCAACATAGTTGAGAGCAATATTTTCGGGTCAGACCCTAACAGACTTCCGGAGATTCAGATCCGCGGTAACTCAAATCTTCCAAATGTAAATGAACTACAGGATGAGACCCGGTTCGGAATGAACACCCCACTTATTATTCTTGACGGTTTCCAGTCTTCACTGCAAAAGCTGTTGGATATAAACGAGAATGAGGTTGAGTCCATCACACTTCTAAAAGATGCATCTGCAACCGCCATCTACGGCTCCAGAGGTGCCAACGGAGTTATTGTAATTACAACCAAGACACCTGCAATGGGTAAACTGAAGGTGACCTACAGGGGAGATGGAAATGTAGAGCTGCCGGACCTTTCCGGTTATAGCCGACTCAATGCAAGAGAGAAACTTGAGCTTGAGAAAATGGTTGGACTATATGAAACTGCCCGTGCAGAGAGTGATGTTCCACTAAAGAGATACTATAATGATGTTCTCAACGAGGTAAACTCGGGTGTAAATACAGACTGGATGTCAAAACCACTCCGTGCAGGAGTAGGACAGAGACACAACATCCGTCTTGAGGGTGGAGATAAGACATTCAGATACTCGGCATCTGCACAGCTGAACGATATTCAGGGTGTAATGAAGGAGTCAAGCCGTACCAACTTTAACGGAACAATAAAACTAAGCTACACTTATAATAAAGTTAAGTTTTCAAACACCTTGATGATTGGAATCGGAAACACATCCGATTCACCATACGGCTCTTTTAGCGATTATGCAAGACTGAACCCTTACTGGAGATCGCACGACGAGAATGGAAAGGTTTTAAAAACACTGGGTTATTATGGAAATAATGACAACTGGTCATTTATGAATCCACTCCCTACAAACCCTCTGTACAATGCAACTCTAAACACCTTTGACAGGGGCCAAACTGCAGAGATTACAAATAACACCTCTATTGAGTGGACTATCACAGGGGACCTTATAATGAGAGCAAGATTGGGAGTTACCAAGATAAACGGACAATCTCACGACTTTAAGCCTGCAGACCACACTGCATTTGCCAACTACTCAGAAGCAGATATGTTCCGTAAGGGAAGCTATAACTTTGGAGTATCAAACTCTTTCAACTATGACGGAAGTTTGAATTTAAGCTACTCAAAACTTTTCAAGCAGGTTCACTCGATCTATGCCGGTGTCGATATGAATATCCGTGAGAGCCAGAACTCATCATACGGAATTCTTGCAGAGGGATTTCTTAATCCTAATTTTGACTTCCTATCAATGGCACTACAGTATGGAAAAGACGGTAAACCAACCGGAAGTGAAAGTTATGTGAGGGCTATTGGTTTTACAGGGAGTGTCAACTACACATATGATAGCCGGTATAATCTTGAATTTTCGGGAAGAACAGACGGCTCTTCACAATTTGGAACAAATAAGAGATTTGCACCTTTCTGGTCGGTGGGTGTTGGCTGGAGTGTAAATAAGGAGAAGTTCTTTGAGAATATTAAATTTGTCGACAGGCTTAAGCTTCGCGCCTCTCTTGGAACCAACGGACACCAGAACTTTAGCTCTTACCAGGCACTATCTACATATCGCTACTATACCGCAGACAGGTACTACTCTTGGCTGGGATCTTATATGTTAGGGCTGGGTAACCCGGACCTAAGATGGCAGCAGAAGATGAACTACAATGCAGGTATTGAGGCATCATTCCTCAATAATAGATTTAATATCGTTGCCGATGTATACCTTGAAAAGGTTAATGACCTGGTATCATCTGTAGACCTTCCTGCCTCCAATGGTTTTCGCAGCTATATAGAGAACATCGGTAAGATGGAGAACAGAGGATTTGAGCTAAAAGCAACTGCTTTTATCTTTAAGAATGTAAACAGTTTTACCTGGAGTGTAACAGGGGCTATTACCCATAATAAAAACACTATTGTAGAGATTTCACAGGCGCTTAAAGATGCTCAAAAATCAATTGAGTTGGCCTCCGGTGCGAATCCTAACTTCCTTTACAAAGAGGGATACTCAACAAGTGCGATTTGGGTTGTCCCTTCACTGGGTATAGATCCAAGCACAGGAAAAGAGCTCTATCTATCAAAAGATGGCATTCCTACCTTTACCTGGAGTGCTCTTGATTTGCAGGCGGTTGGTATTGCAGAGCCAAAATATTACGGAAACCTTAATACAATGTTCCGCTACAAATCGCTTTCTGTTAACCTCTCGTTCGGTTATAGATTTGGAGGTCAGCAATATAACCAGACACTCATTAACCTGGTAGAAAATGCAAACTACCGTTACAATGTAGACAGAAGGGTATACGACAGCAGATGGCAAAAGCCGGGAGATGTTGCAGCTTTCAAAGGACTACTTGTAACCGCAGCTACCAATAAAACATCCCGTTTCGTTCAGGATGAGAATACATTCAATTGCCAGAATATTAATGTAAGATATGACATTAAATCTAAGAGACTCGAGAGTATAATGGGTATTGAGATGATCTCACTTTCCGGAAGTATGGCAGATCTATTCTATGTCTCATCTGTGAAAAGGGAGAGGGGTACGTCGTATCCGTTCTCGAGACAGATATCTTTCACACTTGGTCTAACCTTTTAATTGATGATTAAAATGAAAAAAATATACACAATAATTACAGTTTTATTTTTGTCATTATCACTCACATCCTGTTTGAATGAGTGGTTAACGGTCAACCCCAAGACCGATATGACAAGAGATGATATGTTCAGCACAGAGTCCGGATTTAAAGATGCCCTTACAGGAGTTTATATTCAGCTCAAGAACTCGGCGAGTTACGGACAGAGACTCACCTATACTACTATTGAGCATCTTGTCTCTTCCTGGGATGTAACAAGTGCCACAACAGACCAGCGATTGAATCAGTTTCTATATACCGATGCAGGTGTTGAGAGTGCTATGGATGCTATCTTCTCTCAACAATATAAAGTGATCTCAAGTATCAATGCCATCCTGGATGAGATTGACAATAAAAAAGAGGTATTTTTAACTGAGGGTCTTTACGAATTGATTAAAGGAGAGGCACTGGCTTTGAGAGCTCTGTGTCACCTGGATATTCTAAGACTTTTTGGTCCGGTACCTACAGTTACTACTGCCAATCCAATTCTTCCTTATGTTAAGACGCTCTCAAGAGATGCAGTTTCGCATATTAACTTTGCAGCTTTTAAAACAGAGTTGTTGAAGGATATGAATGATGCCGAGCAGCTTCTAATGGTTGCAGATCCTGTATTGAAATTTTCGATGAATGAAATGCGCAGGCCCGGAGCTATCTATCCATTCAATCCTACCGATACTTACTTTGCATTCAGGCATATAAGAATGAACTACTTTGCGGTTAAAGCGCTAAAGGCCAGAGCCTATTTATGGTTCGGAGATAATGTAAACGCTTTTGCAAATGCAAAAGAGGTTATTGATGCTAAGAATACGGACGGGAGTGCTAAATTCACCCTTGGAACATCTGCAGATATGACTGCCGGCAATCTTAATCTACCGAGCGAACATATTTTCGGAATTTATGAGTTTTCGTTGTTGACAACATATAATAGTGCCTTTGCTGTCGGTAATATCAGGAAAGGGAGTGCCGAAACCACAATTAAAAGCCAGCTTTACGGAAATACAGGCACCGATATTCGTGAGACATACCTATGGGAACTCATTACGCAGGCAAATCAGGCCAAAACCTATATTATTAAAAAATATAAAGTTATTGATAACCCTACAAGTATGTTTGTTGATTATCGCCAGATTCCATTGCTCAGAATATCTGAGATGTATCTGATAGCCACAGAATCTGCTCCGACACTCACCGAAGCTCAGGCCTACTGGAATACCTTTAGAACAGCCCGTAATATAACTACAAGTGCACTCTCTTCCGACCCGGCTATGCTTAAAGATGAGGTTATGAAGGAGTACAGAAAAGAGTTTTATGCAGAGGGTCAGGCATTTTACAACTATAAGAGGCTGGATATGCCAAAGAGTAAAATTCTCTACGCATCTACTTCCGCCACTGTCGTTCTCAATTATGTAGTTCCACTCCCAAAATCCGAACTGATAAACATCAATAAATAGATTGAAGTATGAAAAACATAAAATATATTTTAATGGCGACTGTGCTCTTGCTGCTTTACTCTTGCAAGGAGGAGTACTATCTGTATAACGATATCAAAAGGATCCAGTTTGGACCGGATATCACAAGAATCTATACGCCATCATTTAATATGGCGGATACAACAAAAGGCTACACCTTTTTCTACGATAACGCTTCCAAACAGATAGATACTATCTTCTTTGACATTTACGCAATAGGAGGCGTTTCAACCAAGGACAGAAGTTTCAAGCTTGAGCAGGTTGCTGTTCCGGGGGCAGAGAATGCAGTCTCAGGAAAGCATTACAGGCCTTTTAACGATGCAACTCTTGTGTCTAAGTATATGATTAAGGCCGGAGCTATTCACGCTAAGGTTCCTGTTGTTATGCTTCGTGATGCCAGCCTTAAAACTACAACTGTAACTCTTAAGTTTCAGATCGCAGAGAATGAGAACTTTTCAATAGGTGAGCCTTCAAACGTTTGGAGAAAAGCGATTTTTACAGACAGGCTTAGCCAGCCAAATTCCTGGGATGCGTGGTTGACGCAGTACTATCTTGGGAAATATAGTGTCGTTAAACACTCGTTCTTTATTGAAAAAAGTGGTCAAAAGTGGGATAACGACTTTATACTTCTTATTCGTGCAAATTTTGCTGAATTAGGTTACTGGAAAGGTATGGTTAAAGCTGCGCTTATAACCTACAATGCTCAGAATCCGGGTAATCCGTTAAAAGATGAAACCGGAGAAATAGTAGTAATCCCATAAATACGATTAAAATGAAAAATAGATTTTTATATATTTTATTGATTGCCTCAGTTTTAACATCTTGCTTTAAAGATAAAGGCAACTATGTTTACACCGAGCACGAAGAGATAACCGTAACCGGAATAGCTGCAAGTTATGACAAGATATCTCTTGTAGATAAAATTACGATTGACCCTACAGTCACTTCAAATAAGACGGGTGCCGAGTTTAAATACTGGTGGGGTCTCTATGAAACCAGTGTTCAGGGTGCAGTACCAAAGGTAGATACCCTTGTAAGAACGAAAGCTATCGATTATCTGGTTGTTCAGCCTGCAAAAGGTTGGGTTCTGGTATTCGGTGCCAAAAATATCAAAACCGGATATACGAAAATTGTAACTTCTAACATAAACGTAATAACCCAGTTTACTCGTGGTTGGTATGTTGCAAAAACCGAGAGTGGGAAAACCGATCTGGACCTCTATACAACTCCGACCACCATTTTACCTGTGGGAAAAGTTGAGAACGTTTTTAGTCTGGCAAACGGAAGGAAGCTTAACGGGAAAGCTCATTCATTGCGCTTTTATTCGGACTACAAATCTTTAACCGGTACCAGTTTTCTTAATACACGCGCGTTGTTTGTTGTTACAAATGAAGATGCATCCGTTGTAAACATAGGTACAATAAAGGAGATACGTGATTTCAACGGACTTTTCTTCAATGCACCTTCAATTAAGAAACCGGATATCCTGTGTAATGGGGCGCAGTCTTTTTTCTTTATTAATAACGGAAGACTTTACAGTATCTATAATATGAGTTCAAACACAGGACAATTTGGAATATCTCAGATGGTTAATGAATACAACTCAGATTATAAACTTTCAAAGTTCTTCTACACCCCTGGTTTTATGGATCCGCTATTCTTCGACGAGTTGACAAGCACATTTTACTCAGCCGGTGGTGCTTCTCTTCAGCTTGCCAGCGTAAGGGATGCTGCAACTACAAAAATGCCGTCCAAGAATAACAATAAAAACCTATTATACTTAGGCTTCAAAACAACTGCAGCAGCATTCGGAGTTTTTCAGGATAGGACAAATCCAAATCTTAGGATCTTATCTACCATTACCCCAAACATAAATTCGCTGTTAATGATAAACGACACACTTGCTGCAAACGAGAAGCTTTATAGCGCAACTATGCACACCCTCTTCAACGGGGATGAGAATATGATGTATTTTGTTGTGGGAAGGGAGATTTGGTCAAGGAATCTCTCAAACAGATTTGAGCAGCTTCAGTATACAGTTCCGGGTGATGAGTCAATATCTTTCATACGTCATCAAAAGTACACAACTGCTTCCGATGCGCCATTTAACTATAACTACGTTGTAGTAGCCACCAAGAAGGGAGACACCTATGTAATACGGATGTTTACAAAGACTTCGGGTAACCTCAACCCTGCACCTGCCTTTACAATTACCGGAAAAGGGGAAGCGGGTGATATAATTTATATGTCGCCATCTGTTGGGGGGTCCACATATCCAAACACTTTGTAACAATATTTAAAAAAGGATTATTAATAAG
Organism: Bacteroidales bacterium; assembly: GCA_030695165.1. Taxonomy (GTDB): domain Bacteria; phylum Bacteroidota; class Bacteroidia; order Bacteroidales; family UBA932; genus Bact-08. The sequence continues at coordinate 2,535 of JAUYTH010000074.1, read as the reverse complement.
TAAATTAATTAGATGAAAAAGACATTAGTACTAATTTTTGCCCTGCTCTCTGTAAATTTTGTTCTTGCACAGAGCGTGATAATCTCGGGTAGGGTTGCGAGTGAGAGGAGGCCTGCCGATCTCTCTCTTGTGACAATTGTTGACGGAAATACCGCTGTTATCGCTACCGCTGTGCCATCGGCCGATGGATCGTTTGGATTTGCTTTTAACCCCGATTATGAGGGTTTCTATATGATTGGCGGGGCCAAGGATATGGATATTCAGTTCCCGGTTTACATAAAGGGGGGCGAAAACTTTAATGTTGTCATAAATGATAAGGCTATAAGCTACGAAGGAAAGCTCTCTGCGGAGAATAAAATTCTTGCTCAGTGGGTTGCTATGAGCGAAGTTGTCCGCAACAAGTCCCACTACTGGATGGGAAGTATGAGTATCTACAAGGACTTCTTTCCTGAGATTGAGGCTCTGGCTGCAAAGGTTCCTGCATTCGTTGCCGGGATAAACACCAAGAACGCTAAGTTCAATGATCTGATGAAGGACTATGTGAAGTTCAGTACCGAGTACTATGCAATCAACTACCTGATGGTACCAAGGTCTTCGCATCCTACAAAAGATGATATGACAAGCTACTACAAGACAATAGTAACTCCGAACCACTTTGTGAATGACAATGTGCTGCAGATTCCAATGAGTAAGAGATATCTGTCAATGTATGTTACATTTGCTTCAGAAAGAGAGAAAGATATAGATAAACAGCTTCTGATTCTGGGAACAGATAAGCAGAAGGCTGAGTATCTATCCTACTCAGTTCTATCACGGTTTAAAAGCTATGATCTATACCTTGACTTTGTTGAGAAGTATGGTAAATATTTTGCAACCCCTGCCCAGAAGAAGCTTCTGGAAGATACAGGTGCAAAGCTCTATGAGACTCGTAGCGGCGGTGTTGCTGCCAACTTTACCTATCCCGATGTTAACGGCAAAAATGTCTCTCTAAGCGATTTCAAAGGTAAGGTTGTGCTTGTAGATGTTTGGGCCACCTGGTGCGGCCCCTGCAAGCAGCAGATTCCTCATGCAAAAAAGCTTGAGGAGGAGCTTCACGGGATGGATGTTGTTTTCCTGAATGTTTCAGTTGATGAGGAGAAGGATAAGGATAAGTGGAAGCAGATGATTATTGACGAGAAGCTTGGCGGAGTTCACATTTTTGCAAGCGGATGGAGCAAGATAACCAAAGATTACAAAATTACCGGTATTCCACGCTTTATGCTCTTTGACAAAAATGGTAATGTAATCTCTACAGAGGCTCCAAGACCATCGGACCCTGCACTTAAGACTCTAATAATGAAGTATCTTAAATAGACCGCTCTTTTTTTTATTGAAATAATTTCCGGGTAATTCATTCCGGTCACCGCACACAAAGTTAAGTTGTTAATTGGGTTAATGGTTAGTAGTTTGTATGTGCAGTGGCCGGATTTTTATTTTATAAAGTTTAACACTAATAATTTCTATTAAATGAAAACAAATGTTCTACTATCTGCACTACTAATAATCAACTTTATCTCTCCATTTTACAGCTTTGCAAATGGAATTTCCACTCCTGACGCAGACAAAAACAGACCTCTTATCAAGACTATAGACAGTATATCTGTAATTAGTAAAGAGCTAACACTTATTGTGGTTGGTTATGAGGGTTGCGCTCCTTGCAAATCGCTTAAAAACAGCGACTATTATAAAAATCTGACCATAGGCAAAACCTATCTGGACATCCTTAACAGCAGCGATGAGAAGCTTTTTGCTCAACTCTTTTTAATAACCGGCTATCCTACATCCATTGTAATGGATAGTGAGTGGAATCTAAAAAGCATTGTTCTTGGCTACCGTAACTATGAAGCTCGTATAGATTCGGTGCTTAATGCCGGAGTACAACTATACGATATACGGCTTAAAGATATTACGAAAGAGAGGGCGATTGAGATGTTCGGGTATGCACTTAAGGCTTTGCGTTGCTACTGGAGTGGCGACTATGTGCAGATGCAGAGGTTAGCTCTTAAATCGCGTGAGAGTGGCGAGTACCTTTTTAATAACTATCTGCTTTATATCGCAGCTACAAAGAGAGGCGGTGCCGCAGATGCAGCACTCTACAAAAACGAAATCGCCACCAAATTTTCCGACAAAATGCACCGCTCAATCTACGCCGAAATGTTTGCCGAAATGCAGCTTTAATGACGGCGGCATTTTAGTTCTTAACGGCTGCATTTCAGCTCTGAGATATTTTGTTTTTTTGCACATAATCAGTGGTTTAGCCAGTTTACGGTTTTGCCATAACTCGCTGGACAGCAGGCTAAAAGCAAAAATCTCAGAGCTGCATTTTCTATCCTGCCGCAAATTGGCCTAAAAAAGGCCGTAAATAGCAAAAAATCACACAATTAATTTGGAATTTATGTAGTAATTACATAAATTTGTTAAGAGATTGAAAAGTTGAAAAACTCAGGGTGAATTTCACGAAAATTTGAGTCCCGCAAACTTAAAAACCGTTTTGAA
>JAUYTH010000073.1 GCA_030695165.1 Bacteroidales bacterium | reverse complement strand
TATGCCGGATTCATAACTACTGCTCTGTGAGAGTAACTCCTGTTATAGTCTGGGTAGTCCAATCTTCTACTGTGCTGCCGGTAAAGGAGAGTGCTGTTGCAGATATTGTCAGATTGAGTGTGTAATAAGTACCTGCAGAGTATGCCCTTGCAGGAACAGATCCTGAGTAAATCTTTGCAGTTTGTGATACTCCTCCGATGGTTGCATTTACAGTAACCTCAATGTCCAGCGACTGAGAAGCCATAGGTAGCATTATGTAACTCCCCTTTGAAGAGGTCAGATTCATAGCTGTAAGTACGTCTTTATCTGCAGCCGGAGCAATTACACCGGTAGAGAGAGTCATCTTGGATGAAGCATCCGCTTTAGTAGGGGTAAACCTTATTGATGTTACACTCAGTGATGAGATTCCTGTGCCCGCCGCAATATTCACCTCTACACCAACAGCTTTATGGGTATAGGCAAAGGTAACTGAACCTCCCTGAGCCACCGAAACGTGTTTAGCCCAGATGTAATCTCTCTGGTTTACCAGCTGACCTGACACTCCCGAGGTGAAGGTAAGTCCGGCAGGGGTGCTGCTATTAATTGAGACGGAGTAAAAGTCATAACTCCCCTTTGGTAGGAAGAGTGCACTCTGTGGTGTTAGTGTACCTGTACCGCTTCCTGTTGCCTCAAGTGGTGTACCGGCAATAGGAGTGGCAGAGGTGAGATTCTCTCCTGCGCTATAACCGAATATTGTGGACTTGTTCCCGGAGGGGAATGGTATTGGTGCTTTTGTTAACGGTTCAATATCATAGGAGGCAGAGAATCTCATCTCGGATTCATCTTTTGAAATCTCCACTTTTTCACACGATTGCATTCCAAACACAATCAGGCACACAGCTGCTACAATCTTTTTCATCGTAATAATAGTTTAATTAATTGGTAATAAGTTTTTTATATTAGAGGTATTTCATCGATACAATCATTATCGAACCAATCTCTTACCGAGGTAGAGAGATAGTTAACCTCATAGGGGGTAACATTAAAAGTAAACCTGTAGGCTTTCCCCTGATTAATGTCCATATTAAGAAATATCCTGGTTTGCAACATAATGGTTTTGCCATTTTCGGAATCCTCATCTTCGTTTGCCGGGTAAAGCTTGAAGCGAAAATTGAGATAGCACCCTCCTAAAAATGGTACGCAGTAGTACTCGAATATGTTTGAGATCTCACTATAGAGGAAATAGTCGTAGTATTCGGTAATTGTTTGTGAGTAGTTGCAACTCCCGCTCTCTGTATCAAGAAAGATATCTCTGTCATCCGGAGCGCTCATCTCAACCTCATATACCCGGTAAAGATCTCTGTATCTTGGATCCAGATTACATTGTACCTCTATCTGAGAGTTTGAGAGGACAAATGTTAACAATACCCTGTTCTCTCCCAGTTTAGATACCCGCTCTATTGTATCTGCCATTACGTGAAGCTCTTGATTTTTTATCTTTACCATCTTATTATTGTATTGAATTGAACCTTTTGTCAGGAAAGCTTTAAAATTGTAATCCCCGGGATAAAGTCTCAAAGGGCTCTCCTGTTTTAAGAGTGAGTCTCCGGGAGCTCTCGTGAATCTGCAGATTCCACTTAAGCTATTATCTCTGTCAATTGGGTTGAATATCACAATAGCATTCATTGCTGCATTATGCTCTATACCACTCCTCTCATAAAAGGTTATCCGATACTTTCCATAATCCGGACACATTGAGTAATTCTCTTTTATACACGAGCTTGCACTTAATAACAAAATCAAAGTGAAGGTCAACAGAGTAGCTAAAGTTGTTTTATTCATTTTGGGTAGATGATAGTTTAGAGGGTGAATATTACCAGGTTGTTTTTTAATCTCCACACAGATACACTTGTGGTTACGGCTGCAATCTTGTCACTAACAATCTCCAGCTCTATCATATAGGAGTTACCGGATGTAAATTCAATATCGAGTACAGCACTATATTTTTTTCCTCTAATATTTAATCCGTTTATAGTTGCGTCCACTTCGATCTCTATATCTGTAGGACCCTTTTTTGGCACAATAATGACCGAACGTTCACTACCACTCCCGGCAAGTGAGATAAGAGAGTCGCAAAGAGTTGAGCTATTTATTTTGCCCTGTGACAGATTCATATATATTGAATCTGTTTTAGGAACACTTAGTTTCATATCTTTTATTACCAGGTTTTTAATATAGGTATCTGCTTTAACTTTCAGGGTGACAAGACAAGCAAGACGCTTATAGTTGAATACAATAACTTTGTCGCTGTTTACTGTTACGTTTTTTTGAGACGCCCACAGATAATCCCTACCATTTTCCAACTCTTTTGAAAGACCGTTTTCAAAAACGAGCGAAGGGTTTTGACTGTTATTTAGAGAGACGGTGTAGATATCATAGCTCCCCTTCACAAGTGCAATACTATTTTGAGGCAATAGCTCACCATCTGAACCTCCTGTCGCTATTACAGGTGTTCCCCCAAAGTATCCGCAGAGAGATTCCGCCTCAAAAACCAAAATTGAAGATCTGTTTCCGGTTGTAAATGGTATTTGACCTTTTGTTAGAGGGCCGCCATAGGAGATAAATTTTAGGTAATGCTCCTGATGTAGGTTATCACCCGATTTAATACAGGCCAGGGGAAGAATTACGCCTGTTACGAGAAGAGAGACAAACTTTTTCATATCACACTGCACATTTACAATTAACCGCCTGTTGCTTTCTTTATACAAATGTAAATAGTGTTATGTGAGTTTAATTGACTGGAATTATGATTTATATAATCCTGAATAAAGATTGTTTGTTTCTAAATATTTTTTCTTTTCTGCTTAAGAAGAGTTAATTTTTTTTAACTTTGGCACCTAATTTTCACACACATTTTACGAT
>JAUYTH010000066.1 GCA_030695165.1 Bacteroidales bacterium | reverse complement strand
TATCCGCGATACCCTAACTGTTTCCTCAACAATTTCCGGAGGACCTTCGGAGAGAGTAGGTGTAAGAGCAGGTGATAAGATAGTGGCAATTGATGGAGAGAATGTTGCATCTGCAGGTTTAACCAATGATAAGGTTTTTAAATACCTAAGAGGGACAAAAGGGTCAAAGGTCAATCTTACTATTCAAAGAAGAGGGTCTTCAGAAAAACTTATTTTTGAGGTTACTCGTGATCGTATCCCAATAAATAGTGTAGATGCTGCCTATGAGGCTGCCCCGGGAGTTGCTTATATTAAACTCAGCCGGTTTGCATCAAACTCTTCCCAAGAGATAATAAACTCACTTATGGAGCTCAATATTGGTCATATTAAGGGGTTTATTCTTGATTTAAGAGGCAACTCCGGCGGTTTTTTAGGCACAGCTCTTGAAATTTCAAACTTCTTTCTCGAAGCGGGACAAACCATCGTGTATACAGAGGGTATGAGAATACCCCAGATGACAGAAAAGGCAAAAGGGAGCGGTTTTTTTAAAAAAGGGGCACTCGCCGTTCTGGTTGACGAGAACTCTGCATCTGCAAGCGAAATTGTTGCCGGTGCTGTTCAGGATTGGGACAGAGGTGTAATTCTTGGTAGAAGATCTTTTGGTAAAGGATTGGTTCAGCAGATGCTCCCTTTGAACGACGGTTCGCAGTTAAGACTCACAGTTGCAAGGTACCACACCCCTTCCGGCAGGGTAATTCAATCTCCATATGAAGCTGGGTCTACAGATAAATACTATAAAGGTTTTCTTGAGAGATACAACAGAGGCGAATCATTTAACAGAGACAGCATTCATTTCCCGGATTCTCTTAAATACAAGACACTTGTAAAGGGTAGAACTGTCTATGGAGGAGGGGGGATAATGCCCGATATTTTTATCCCTGCAGATACCTCGTACTACTCGGAGTACTATGCCAACCTTGTCAGGAAAAACATTATAAGTGATTTTATGAATAACTTTTCAGATATTAATCGTTCTGAACTTAAAACAAAATACACAGGCTTTACAGCCTTTGAGAAGGAGTTCACTGTTGATGACAAGATGACAAATGAGCTTATAGAGTTTGCAAAAATCAGAGGTCTTGAGTTCAATGAAAAGGAGTTTACAAGGTCTAAATCGGAGATTTTATCCTTAATTAAAGCTCTTACTGCAAGAACAATTTTTGGAACTACAGGTTATTTTCGGGTTGTAAATAATTCAAATGATAAAATATTTCAAAAGGCTCTAGAAGTTGTAGCCAAGGGGGGAAATATTCTGTAACTATCTCTGAATAAGATCCAGGAACTTCTATTTTAAGCCTCTAATAGCATTGTGATATGCTCTTGCATTTCTGTTGTGTTGTTGCAGGGTAGCTGCAAAGGAGTGAGATCCGTCGAGTGAGGGCTTGGCACAAAAATAGAGATAGTTATGTTTGCTGTAATTTAACACGGAATCAATAACATCAGGGGATGGCAATACAATCGGCCCCGGAGGTAATCCTATGTTCTTATATGTATTATATGGAGAGTTAACCTCAAGATGCTTATAAAGAATTCTCTTCAATGAGTGGTCATTGAGTGCAAACTTTATGGTTGGGTCTGCCTGCAGAGGCATACCCTTTTTTATTCTATTTAAATAAACTCCGGCAATAACAGGGTGTTCATCCTTTAAGTTGCTCTCCTGAATAATAATTGAAGCAAGAGTGGTAATCTCTTTTGGAGATAGCCCTATCTGCAAAGCCTTAGAACGCCTTGACTCATTCCAGAAAATATTGTATTCACGGTGCAAACGCAGGATCAGATCTCTGGGTTTTACAGTCCAGTATATCTCGTATGTATTTTGGATAAACATTCCCGGGAAAGAAAAAGAGTCAAATCCCAAAGAGTCTGCCAATTTCTTATCATTTAGGATATTCAAAACAGATAGTGAGTCACTCTCGATGCGGGAAGATATAATTGCCGATAACCTCTCCATATCCCTTATGTTTCCTGAAAGTGTAAGGTTAAGAGGAGTTTGAAGCCCCAGCTTAAACATTCTAACTAAGGCACGATTGTTCATCCCCTCCAAAATCTTATACCTTCCCGGTTTTACATTGTTATTGAATCTCTCTATTGCGGCAGCACGCTTGAAGGAGTTGATGTTTATTACTCTTGTGCAGGAGTTGAGAGAGTCAATCAAATCTGCTATTTTAGAGTTTGAGGGTATATATAGATATGATACCCCTTTTGTTGTATTCCCCTTATAGAGAATGTTAAAGATGAGAAGAGCACCAAGTACCCCGGAAACGATAACAATAATTATTAACAGGTATATGGTTCGTCTCATATTAACGCAGCTTAACTTCATCACCTTCATTCGGCTCATACCCTTTTTTTACCTCATTGATTTTGTATAACTTATCCAATCTTATTGCGTACATCTGGGAGATCTCATACATACTCTCTCCCTTCTCTACAATATGTTTGGAAAGATTTTTGTCACCCTCACGTCGTTTACGTTCAATGTAAACAGTTGTTCCATCTTTTACCGGAATCTCCTTTTTAAGGTCATTAAATTTAAGAAGCTCTTTTGTAAAGAGGTTGAATTCTGCAGCAATTGATGAGTAGCTCTCACCCAATCCGGCTACAATGAAAAGGACACCGTTTTTACTAAGCAGAACCCTGCTTAATGTGAAACGATATTCACTCCTTACTCTTTCCGGGGTAATGATTTTCTCATCAATTATAACTGTAGGGCTTGGAGGTAATAATGTACGGAGGAGATCGTATTTGAATAGAGAGTGATCTTCTATGATTTTTATCAGGAGCTGAGCGTAATTCGGATTGGTGGCATAGCCTGCTTTTTTTAAACCGTATGCCCACGCCTTGTAGTCTGTAGGATCAAGATCAAAAAGGGAGCGGTATCTCTCTCTGTAACGAAGGAAATCTGAGTGATCTCTAAAGGACTCTTCCGGGTTTTTGTATTTCCGAAAACACTCGTTTACGCTGTCATCTGTATGCAGAAAAGTATCTCCTTTCCAGTTATGGCACTTTATGCCGAAGTGGTTATTTGCCTCTTTTGCAAGAGTTGAATTCCCATCGCCCGATTCAAGAGTTGCCTGAGCCAGTATAATACTTGCCGGAATGGCGTGGCTCTTCATCTGTTCTATTGCTATATCCTTATATCTGCTTATATACTCTGCCCTGCTCATCTTTTGTGCATAGGAAGAGGTGAAGATAAAGAACAGATAAATGACAGATAAGATAAATTTGTTTAAAAAAGACATAACACCGTTAACTCTGTCGGCAAAATTACTAATTTTGTATCAATCACAAACAAAAAAGAATGGAGCAAAAAAATCTTATCATTCAATACGACGAATATAATGGTAACAAGGAACTTTCAAAGGAGGATGCGTTACTGTTGGAGAGAGCGGTAGAGGTAACCAAAAGTGCATATGCACCATATTCAAATTTCAAGGTTGGAGCAGCACTTCTACTAAGTAACGGGGAGGTTATTGCTGCCAGTAATCAGGAGAATGCCGCCTATCCCTCAGGAATGTGTGCAGAGAGAGTTGCAATTTTTTATGCTCACACAAAGTATCCTGGAGAATCAATAGTTTCACTTGCTGTAACTGCTGTAGTAAACCAAGAGCAGTGCGAAACTCCAACATACCCTTGCGGAGCCTGCAGGCAGGTTATGGCAGAGTCTCAACAGAGAGGGGGGCAACCGATAAGAATAATTATAGGGGGATCTAAAATAATTCAGGTTGTCAACTCTGTAGATTCGCTTCTTCCACTTGCTTTTAATAATCTTCCAAAATAGTTTTTTACCTCTTTCAAAAAAATATACTATCTTTGTGCGGGGTAAGTCATATACGACCAGCTCCCACTGAACTCCCCCAGGATCGGAAGGTAGCAAGGGTAGGTGGTTGTAGCGGTGCGATATATTAAGCTTACCCTTTTTTCTATTGATATAATTATCAATTCTAACCGGGATGAAAATTGCAGTCGGTCTTTCAGGAGGAGTAGATTCCAGTGTTGCAGCACTTTTGCTTAAAGAGCAGGGGCACGATGTTATTGCCCTTTTTATGCAGAACTGGCACGATACTACCGGAACACTTTACGGAGATTGCCCCTGGAAAGATGACAGGGCAATCGCAGAGCTTGTTGCAAAGAGATTGGAGATTCCATTTCATTTTGTAGATCTTAGCCAAGAGTATGGGAAAAGGGTGGTAGACTATATGTTTGAGGAGTATAAGATGGGAAGAACTCCCAACCCGGATGTTCTGTGTAACAGAGAGATCAAATTTGAGGTCTTTCTTAAAAAGGCACTTTTACTAGGCGTCGATTATGTTGCAACAGGACACTACTGCAGGAAAGAGAGCTTTACAGATGAGTCGGGTAGAGAGGTTTTCCGAATTCTTGCAGGCGCCGATCCCAATAAAGACCAAAGCTACTTCCTCTGTCAGTTAACTCAGGAGCAACTCTCAAAAGCACTCTTCCCAATAGGTCACCTGCTTAAACCTGAAGTTAGAAGATTGGCAGCTGAGGCTGCACTACCATCTGCCCAGAAAAAAGATTCACAGGGAATCTGTTTTGTGGGGAAAATTGACCTACCCCTCTTTCTTCAACAAAAACTCAAACCTATTCAGGGTAAAGTGGTGGAGATTTTTCGTGATTACTACATTGGAAACCAAAGCTTCATAAACTGCATAAAGGGTTATGATAATATAACAGAGAGAGATTTAGAGGAATTATCACAACCTTATCAATATTCTCAAAATTCAGGGAAGGTAATAGGAGATCATCAGGGGGCTCACTACTACACTATAGGTCAAAGGAAAGGTCTAAATATCGGGGGACATATTAATCCTCTGTTTATCCTTGCTACAGATATTGAGACCAATACAATATTTACCGGAGAGGGTCAGGATCATCCCGGCCTCTATAGAAAAGCCCTTTTTATTTCAAATAGAGAACTCCACTGGATTAGAGAAGATCTCAGGATGTTGCCTGGAGAGAGTCTGGACTATTTGGTGAGAATCAGATACCGTCAACCGCTTCAAAAGGGGAGGCTCTTTATGAGAGAAGAGGGGTTGTATATAGTCTTTTATGAACCTCAAAGGGGCATAACCCCAGGTCAGTTTGCAGCCTGGTATGATTCACAGGAGATGCTTGGCTCAGGAGTTATATTAAAGTAGTACCCTCCAGCTTAGTTACTCTTTTTCTCTGAAGTTGGTTATATGCTTGGTAGGAGTGTAATCCGGGTTGGGATACTCAAAGAGTGGAAAGAGATGCTCTGTCTCACCGGAGGTATATCCCCAGATTGAGTCATAATCCTTTATCTTCTCACCCATCGCCTCCAGCTCCCGTAAATAGGAGGAGATTGATCTGTTCTCTATTATGAAAACCTCACCCATCTTATCAATAACAGGGCTGTGTTGACGCGTTCTATCGTGGTCAAACCGTAGAACTCTTTTACCCTCCTTCGAAATACCGACAAGATTAAAAGTCATACTTTTCCCTATAGCAGGCAAATTGAGAACATTTCTGTCTGTCGGCAAAAATGGAAGGTTATTCTCCTTCATAACCCTGTTTATCTCTGAGGTGAGATTATCTCCTTTATTAAAAATGGTATTTAATTCAACCTGCTTATTATCTGGGACTTTTCCAAAAGCCTTCTCCTCTTTTTGCTCCTGCATTGAGCGACTGTTTGGGGCGTACATCTCCATATTCTCTTCAAATCCCTTAACTGTAAATGTGTAATATGAGACTACCCCCAGCGAGTTGAGTAGTTGGCGCAGTTTTGCGGTATGTCCCCTTCTGGAGACAGCTGCAGTAAATACCAACTGGTTTGTAATAATCCAGCCGGCAGAGATTATTGCCTTTATTGTCTCCCTGGCTTGTGGGGTGATCTCCAGAGGAGACTGAATGTGAGTCTGTATAACAAACTGTTTTATACCCGCCTCTACTCCCTTTCTCTTAAACTCTTTCAGGATTGATATAAGTTCACTGTTAACTCTCATTGGAAGATATGCAAGAAGCCTTGTGCCAAGTCTTACCCTTTGTATGTCGTAATACTTATCACCCTGAGCCTTTAACCTATTAGACTCTCTCTTTTTTATTGCCATCTTCAGGACAGCATTCAGAATATTTTCCAGAACCCTGTTCTTGCTCATCAGGGCGTCTCCGCCGGTAATTAGAATGTCCCTTATCTGAGAGTCATTTTCAAAGTACTCCATAAGTTTGGAGAGCTTTCTCTCCCAGCTCTCGAGTGGCTTTAGAGCATCCATATCAAAATTGAGCCTCTCGCTCTGAAAGTCGTACATTCTCTGGCAAGAAGAGCACAACCCACCGCAACTTCTGCCTCTTGTGTCCGGAATCATTATTGCTACCTCCGGATATCTTCTGTGAATATTGTCTCCTTTAGGAAGCAGCCATCCGGCCGCATTAGGTTCTCCATCTACAAGAGTATCCTCTCTTTCCCAGGCTTTTATATTTCCATATGTTTCAACCAAAGATTCGGAATAGATGATATAGCTTCTAATAGCCAAATCGTCAAATCCATTTTCGTCTGTATTTAATAGTGACAAGTAGTATGGTGTAATGAAAAATGGAATTCTCTTGTTTTTTGCTCTGTTAAGAATCCTCACACTCTTTGTGGAGAGGCTCTCACCGAGAAAGGTGTTCAGCTCGGACGGGCTTTTTATTGCCATAATAAGATGAAAACGAAAATCACTCCACCACTCATTTACTTTACTTACCTTCTCTGAATATGTCACTCCCTCCTCAAAGTGATATCTGGTGGATGTATGTGCTCTCTTATCTATTTTCTTAACTAGCTGTAATATAATCCTCTCTTTATTATAGACTCTTCTATCCCGCACATCTTTATCCAGCCCGGAAGGCCATCTCTTCATATGTTTGCTAAGCCTTTTCTGGGAGTAATCCGGCACTTTAAAATTGCGCGCGGTAAGTTGAAAAATATGATATAGATCTTCATAAAGATCATTTTTTGCTCCGGATGGTGAGTTTCCCACAAGAAAATTCCATAACAGAGATAGGGTTTCCAGATATATTTTATCCCCTTTGGAGAGCTCCTGAACATATTTTGACTCATATTCCAGAAATGAGAGCAGAAGATTTGCCGCATCCTTTTGTACAGGATCACTATTGTTTTCAATTATATGGTTTGCATAACACCTGATGTGGTCATAAAAAAGCTCTTCATTGTCACTTTCTATAGCCAATTTGTAGATTTCCGGTAGATTTTTTTGGAACTTGATAAGTATGTTTTCTGCCATTATTCTTGATAATTTTGAAGTCGATTCTTACAAACTTACCAAAAAAAAATGAGAAATTCAAGGTAAAAGAGACACTTTCTAGATAGAAAAGGTAGGGCTATTAAAAATAAAACCAGATTTTTCAAGCTTTTCCGGAATCACTTTTTGCCCTTTTGTAATTACAACAGATGCTTCTCCCATTATTAATCGGAAGACAAATTCAGGCACTCTTAAGCTGAATAAAGCTCTCTCTCTCTTAGCAATTACGGCTGTCAAATCCCGGTTAGATATTGGGTTTGGTGAAGTCATATTTACCGGACCCGAAAGAGTTTCATTATCTATTATATGAGAAAAGGCCCTGAGCAGATCTTCCAGCATAATCCAAGATATAATCTGCCCTCCTTCCCCTGCAGTTGCAGCAATACCAAATTTTGCCGGGAGTATCATCTTTACAAGTGCACCTCCGCTTTCGGACATTACCAACCCCAACCTTGCTATTGCAACCCTGGTATAATCTCGAGCATATAGAGCCTCTTTTTCCCAATCTTTACAAAGATTAGCCAGAAAGTCATCTCCGTAAACTGCATCACTCTCTCTATTTGTACGATTATTGTTGGATTGATAAATTCCTACAGCCGATGCACTTATAAGAAGTTTCACCTTCTTGCTGAGATTTATCGCTTCCACAACCCTTCGGGTGGTTTCAATCCTGCTTCTGCTGAGTATCACCTTGTAATTACTACTCCATCTTCTGTTGATACTGGCACCGGCCAGGTTTATTATTATATCGCATTTACCTGCAAGTTCAATTGAGAACCCCCTTTTTAAAGGCATAGTCGTATACCCTTCATTTTTAAGATGTCGGATTAGATTACTCCCGATAAAACCGGATGATCCTGTAATTCCAACTATAACTCCTGTTATGGTCTTAATTCCTTCCATAAAAAACATTTTTAAATCTTCAGTCCGTCGTACGCAGGCATAATACCTGAGGGCAAAGAATCTGCAAGATCTGAGTGTTTACCGATCTGGTGAGAGAGGTGAGTGAGATAACACATTTTGGCACCTGTTCTCTTCGCAGTTGCTATTGCCTCGTCAAGTGAAAAATGAGATATATGGCGCTCTCTTCTTATTGTATTAATTACCAGTACATCAAGTCCGGTAAGTTTATCAAACTCATCTTCCGGAATATAGTTGGCATCTGTAATATAAGCAATGTTGCCAATTCTGAAGCCTAATACAGGAAGTTTATAGTGATATACTCTTATGGGAGTTATCAATGTCTCATTTATCTTAAAGGTGCTGTTCCCGATGATCTTTATGTCAAAATCCGGGGCACCGGGATATTTAAGCCCATCAAATGCATAGGAGTACTCCCTCTTCAATGACTCCAATACCCTCTTTTCACAATACACCGGAACCACTCTTCTTTTTATATGGTTTATTGCTCTGATATCGTCCAACCCGCCGGTGTGATCTTTGTGCTCGTGGGTTAAGATGATTGCATCCAGATTGGAAATCCTCTCTCTTAAGAGTTGTTGCCTAAAGTCCGGCCCGGCATCAATAAGCAGAGTGCTCCCATTATCTTCAAAGATTACAGATGACCGAAGTCTGCTATCTCTTGAATCCTCAGATTTACACACTTCGCAGTTGCATCCTATTACCGGTACCCCTTGTGATGTCCCGGTTCCGAGGAAGGTTAATCTTGTCATTCGATTGGGGATCTATTGTTTTACATTTATAAAGGTAGGAAATTTTAATACCTTTGCGAAAATTATTATAGTGAAAGGCACTCTGTATTTAATACCTTCTCCTTTGGGAGAGTCCCTCGTTACGGATGTTATACCTCAAGGGACATTGTCGGTTATACCGGCGCTCAAGCATTTTGTAGTTGAGGAGTTAAGGAGTGCAAGAAGATATCTCTCATCTGCAGGTCTCAAGGGAAGGATTGACTCACTGGAGTTTTATCTGCTTAACGAGCATACAACCGAAAAAGAGATCAATTCATATCTCTCGTTGCTTTTAGAAGGGAATAGCGTTGGTATGGTGAGTGAAGCCGGGCTCCCTGCTGTTGCCGACCCGGGCTCCCTGCTGGTTGCTCTGGCACATAAAAACGAAATAGAGGTGGTGCCACTGGTAGGCCCATCATCTTTGATGATGGCACTTATGGCTTCGGGTAAGAATGGACAAAACTTCTCTTTTGTCGGGTATCTTCCTGTAAAGAGCGACCAGCGGCGCCAAAGAATAAAAGAGCTGGAGAGAGTAGCCGGGAAAACAGGTCAAAGCCAGATAATAATAGAAACTCCTTATAGAAATGATGCACTTATGGCAGATATCCTTCTGGTCTGTTCAGAAACTACACTTCTCACCATTGCATCCAATATCACAATGGCTGATGCATACATTAAGACACGATCGATTGAGGAGTGGAAAAGGGGAGTTCCTTCAATAAACAAAAAACCTTGTGTATTTATATTATGAACATTATAGAAAAAAATCTCATAGAGCTTATTGGTATGGAGTTCTACGCATACCACGGATGTTTTAAAGAGGAGCAGATAATAGGCAATAGGTTTATGGTGAATTTTTCTGCCGAAACTGATTTGGAGAGGCCCGGTGTAACCGATAATCTCTCGGATGCCCTGAATTATCAGGAACTTTATTATATGATAAAAGAGGAGATTGAGATAACTTCTAAACTTCTTGAAAATGTTGCTCTTAGAATTCTTGAGAGAGCTCATACAGATTTTCCGGTAATAAAGTGGGCTCAGGTCTCAATCTCTAAACTTAACCCACCGATAGGTGGAAAGGTTGAGGCATCCAGAGTGGTTATGAGCAGAAGCTATAAAACTGCTCAAAATGAATAATAGAAGAGGAAACAGCGTAGCCTTCCTTACACTCGGCTGCAAGCTAAACTACTCCGAAAGCTCTTCAATAGCAAGAGAGTTTGTAGAGAACGGATATGAGAAGGTTTCATCCACAGGGTATGCAGATATATATGTGATAAATACCTGCTCTGTAACTGAGCACGCAGATAAAAAGTGCAGAAGCGCAATCCGGAAGCTTCATAAACAGAATCCGGATGCAATTGTTGCAGTGACCGGCTGCTATGCACAACTAAAACCACAGGAGATCCTGGATATTGAGGGGGTAGATTTGGTATTAGGTGCAGATCAAAAGTCAAATCTCTTTATGAGGGTCTCTCAACTCAAAGCAAAAGATGAGATTTCCGGAGAGAGGCACATATCGGCCAGAGCATACTCTTGTGCAATATCAGAAGTTGAGACAATCTTTCCTGCCTATTCATCTGACGACAGGACCAGATCATTCCTCAAGGTTCAGGATGGTTGTGACTATCACTGCACCTACTGTACAATACCTTTGGCAAGAGGTAAAAGCAGAAATCATCCAATAGCTTTTATTTTAAAAGAGGCAAATGAGATAGCTGCAAAAGGTATTAAGGAGATAGTTCTGACTGGCGTTAATACCGGAGATTTTGGAAAAAGCACAAACGAGAGATTTGAAGATCTTCTTGACCATTTTAATGGGGTAGAGGGGATTGAGAGATTCTGATTATCCTCTATTGAGCCTAATCTGCTCTCAGAAGTGATAGTTAAATTCATCGCCTCTAATGATAAATTTCTACCACATTTCCATATCCCGCTTCAATCCGGCAATAATAAGATACTTGGGCTAATGAAGAGGCGTTACTCAAGAGAGCTTTTCCGTGAAAGGGTGGAGATGATTCGAAATCATATCCCTTACCCTTTTATTGGAGTTGATGTCATTGTAGGATTCCCGGGAGAGAGCGAGAGTGATTTTGATGACACCTACACCTTTCTCGAACAGATATCCCCCTCTTTCCTTCACGTTTTCCCTTACTCGAAACGCAATAACACTCCTGCTGCCCAATTTGAAAACCAGGTCAAGGAATCAGATAAAAGCAACAGGGTGAAAAAATTAAACACCTTATCGGACAATCTCTACAACAAATTTGTTGATCAAAACAGAGGACGAAGCGAGGCGGTGCTTTTTGAAAGCACTGCCAAAGGGGGAAAGATGTATGGATATTCAAGAAACTATATAAAAGTAGAGCAACCCTACATTAAAGATCTTATCGGAAAAATTGTAGAGGTAGTAATCTAATCTCTTTGCTCAACTGCAATCTCCTCCGGCATTTTGACAAAAGCAGCCCTCTCAAGATTGCGCTCTCTTTTTTTACGACTGATAAAAAAGCTGTTTATCAACTCTTTAAATGAGCGAAACTCCTCCTGATAGACCAGACCGACTCCGTTTCTCTGAGTGTTATCCAGATAGTTAGAGTATTGATCTGCAGAGTGAGAAAAAGCTTTTGCTCGGAATCTCCCCCTCTCGTCCAGTTTTATCTCAACATCCAGGTCACCAACAACTCCGGAGGACTTGTTTAGATACTTTGAACTTCCTATGTTACCGTTAACAACTACTCTGTTGTTAAAAAGCTGTGCAGATACTGCGGCATCAAAGATATCCCTTCCATTTTGCCCCGGCTGATAGTTAAAGCTTAGGTCCAAAGGTATATCCAACTGATTGAAAATTTTGTTGATCTGGTTAGAGAGCACCTCAGTTGCATTTGAGTATAGGATAGTGGAGTTATTTACAATACTTGATTGTACATCGGGAATAAAGCTGCCGGAAACCAGCAGGGACATAACCTGCTTAATCACTTTATCATCGGTATTAAGTGCTGCGTTAACCCTGGATTTGGTTATAGGGTCAATATCCGGAATATCAATTGCAAAGCTAAGTCTTGGGTTCATTAGAGGGCCACTCATATTTATCTGGCAATCTACTGTCCGTCTATTGGCAACCGAACTGGTATCTGCAATAAGAGTATTCACAGAGGCTTTTGTTTTGTAATTAGCTGTTAAGTTGAGGTTTGTCTTCATTATATCGCCGTTGAACCCGATACTTCCACCCTCCTGAACAGTAAAATCTCGCTCAATAAATCCTTGAAGTACAAATTTATACGAACCACTTTGAATTATATAGTCTCCGGTAACACTGAATATATCTCTGGATGGGTTTATATCAAGTGTTATCAGCCCGCTTCCGTAACCGGTTATTATATCTCCGACACTTTTATCAATCTCTATCAACATAGCTGCATCCGGAGTCATATTTGCTATGAGTTTAACCTGCAGTTCTGTAGATGAGCGAACCTCTTCCTGTGCAACTATACTTCCATCTTCGTTATATAAACTGGTTGCAGCCTGAGTAAATGTGAGCAGATTTTTACTGCTTACTTGGGTGGCAGAGGTGAGAGGTATATGGATTGAGGTGTTCTTGTTAGATGTTACAGAAATATCGATCAGAATTTTTTGCAGCGGTCCTGTTATTGATAATCTTCCTGTAGCGAAGGCACTTCCGTAAAAATCTGAATTATCCGCCTCTTTTGTGTTTAGGGCTTCCAGATTGGTAAAATTTATTATTGTGCTCAGAGTGAGATTTTTGAAGTAGTTGTAACTTAAACCTCCCGAAACACGTCCCGTATTACCCAATCTGTCCCTGATGGCAATGTTGTTGAAGGTGACACCTCTCTCAGAGATGGAGAATGGTCCGTTGAGGGTATAAACCACATTTGTAAAGTCTATTTTTAATGATAGGTTGTTCACATAAGTGTTTCTGCCCGAAAGGTTGAGTTTGTCAAGAGGCCCCTCCGCCCTGACGGAACCGGAGATACCTCCTTTGCTATTTGAAATAATACCGGTAAGAAATGGCTCAAAATAGACCGGTGAAAAAACATCAAACAGTACATCTGCAACCAGATAGTTCCCTTTGGGTTTATATGTTCCGGTTATATTGAGCGGCTCCCTTTGCGTTAATCTGTTAGAAAGCCTTAGGTCAAAGTGCTCAGCGTTATTATCCCATTCACTTATAATATCCAGCTCTCCCAAAGGACTATTATTAATCTCAATCTCCTTTCCGGTTATGTTTAACAAAATCTTAGGCTCTTTATATAAATTTATGGCAAGTGCATTACCGGTAAACCTCCCCTTAATGTTGAGCTCCTCTTTTATTAAGTTGTTAAGAGGAGAGATGTCAATATCTTTTATATCAACCGAAAGGGTGTCAAATGGATTGGCAGATATTATCCCATCGATGTTAAGGTGTTGATTTTGCTGAAAAAGCCGGAATTCGTGGAATACATATGTACTATCCTGTTTTACAATCTTGGATTTTGCAAAATTCCATCTCTCCCCATTAAGGAATATCTCAGATGGATTTATTGAGATATCTGTTATATAATCATCTCCTTTGCCCAAAGATGTAAAGAGTACACTGGATGTAAAGTCCATTCTGTTTTTAAACTCTCCCTTGTTTTTATATTCGCTCTTAATGTTTAGAAGATTCTCTTTAAGAGTCATTGAGACTATGCTGCTATCCAGATTAAAACCTGCCAAATGGAGCCTGTTTGAGGTAATAAGAGAGGTCAGCCCGGTTGTATTACCCTTTACTTGAATGGCTAATTTATTGGCATAGGTGTTTTTAAATCCTATTCTTTCGCTTTTAAGATCCAGCAAAATATTCTCATCTGAATCGATATCTATTTTGAGTGAGGTTCCCGGAGCAATATTGAGCCCGGGCATAACGAGTTGGCTTACAGATTTTGTATCGTTGAACTCTATGTTAAAAGAGTATCTCTTATTGTTCTCCGAAGAGAATTCACCACGACTTAGAGGGAAAATAGCTCTTAGGTTGCTGTGCAGGGTAATATTTGCAAACTTATCTACGAA
>JAUYTH010000061.1 GCA_030695165.1 Bacteroidales bacterium | reverse complement strand
CATTATAACCTTTCCAAAGCGCCTGCCTGTACCTTAATACCTCTTTTGTATTGATCTTTTGTTCTGAATCGCTTATTGTAAATGATTGATATAGCTCATCATCTGTAGTAAAGATGTTCTCAATCTCTGTACTTGCCTTAGCCTCTCTCAATATAATTGTATTAACAAGCATCGATTGATTGGGCAATTTTTTAGCAATCCCCTTAAGCTCTGCAAGTGCCTTATTTGCATTGATTAAACCCTTAAGGACCTCCCGGCTTTCAACTATTTCGTCATCAGGGGGAAGTATTGGAAGATTGTTGTATGGCTTATTTCTATCAAATGGCTCGGTAAGATTTGACATAATATTTTCTTTTTGTCAAATATAGCGTTTTTTTGACAATTAGACTATTTTCTGTCAAAAAAAATATTTGCCTATACCTTTTGTCAATTTATGCGATAATTTGACATTAAATGGGAGTCTCTGAGACGAAAAAATCAATAGATATTATGCGTAATTCTGTAGCCGGCTCTATTCAAGTACCAGTCCGGATACTGTACTCCGGCAGATTGCGCCCATACAGAGAACTTAAGATATGCATCGGTAATCTCTACGCGCTCAATCACGTGTTCGAAGCCCGAAATGATGTTGATGCCCCAAGGCAGATTTTCTGCGGTTTTATAATATCTGCCTATACCGGAAGAGGAGTTGTCTGCTCCGGTGCCAAAGAGCGCTGCAGATGCCCTTGAGGTAGGAGGATAGTCTGGAAGGTGAACCTCTCTTTCCCTGTTGCCGTTCACAAAAATGAAAGGGTTGAAACCGGAGATGTTGAGGTTGTTAAGTGTGTATTTGTTAGGGGGAAACGAGATGTTCATCTCAATGACTGCCGGCTGCACATAAGGATCTTCCTTTTTTACATTCACCCCAAAACTTCCCGTAGAGCTCATTAGCGAACTTGCATTGTTAAACACAATAAATGTAGGCAGATTCTGCCCCTGCTCCAACACCCCGCCGCTTACCTGAATATCCGACACATTAAAAGATGGCGAGTTTAGCTGAAAGCCAAATCCATTGGCATAGGCAGCACCTATAGCTTTGATAATAAAGCTGCAAGAGAGTGCCGAAACATAGTTGGAAGCATTGGTGATTATCTTAAACCGGTAATCTATTACCAGGTCATTAAAGTCATAGTCACCCTTGGATGGCCACATATCTTCAAAAGCGAGCGTACCGTAACCAGAAGAGGGGTAGTAGTTGTCAAAAGCCATCCCGGCATCTGCAGGATAGGCATCATCTTCGTTGGGAATTCCATCACCATCACTGTCCGGATTTGAAACCGACTGCACAACGCTTTGAATCTCCTGAACCGAAAGTGCACTCCCGTAAAGAAAAACCTCATCTATCTTCCCTTTAAAGAATTTTTGAATGGCGTTATCTGACCCAATAGAGAGACTTCTTGTGTTGACCTTGAGCTTGCCCGTAACAGGCTTGCTTTCCCACAGGCGGCCATTTACGTAAAAAGCGAGGAGAGATCCGTCATAAGTCATAGCGAGGTGATACCACTCATTAAGGATTGGCCTTCCGTTATTCCACTCTAATGAATGCCCTGTATCATTATCCATCCTTATCCCGCAACTCCACCCCTTCCAAACATCTTGTCGTATCCCGTGCCCGTCCCAGTCTCCCTTCTGAAAGATCTTGGCAGTTCTATTCTCCTCAGAGAAGACCCAGGTCATCATTGTAATAGCATCTGCAGGGCTAAGCTGAGGCGTACTCGCGATATTTACATTGCCACTTGTCCCGTTAAAATAGAGCGCCCCACCCTTGATGCCCGGGGTTCTTGTTGCGTTGGCAACTGTTCCGTTATTACTCCCGAAGGAGTCAAAAGCAGTGGTACCACTACTCTCATCAAAATTCCAGTATCCCAGAGACACAGCCGCAGCCTGAGCTGCGAAAAAGTTGTTTTCCGTTGCAGATTCCCCTCTTGCAGATAGCACCACAGATAACTCTGCGCTGTCGATTTTGAACTCTTTCCCATTGATCAACACAGCCTTAACATCTGCAGGAACGGTAATGGTAACCAAATAGTTCTCCGGCGATCTGTTATTAAACCCCTTATGATAAGAGATTTTGCCATCCAGAGATGTAATCTTTATTATTGATGTAAGGTCTGAGTATATAGAGAGTTTGATATCCTTAGATGTTTTCCAGTTAAAATCCGGCGAGATGGACATCTCCTCAAAACTCTTTGGAGGAGTCTCTCCGGAGCCGCCCGGCATCTTAACACACGCAACCACTAAAGGCAGCAGCAATAAAATATAGAGATTATTTTTCATAAAGTTGTGTAAATATAGGAATTTCTATAACAAATCTAAAGTCAAACTATATAGAAAAAATTGAGTTGCCGGGAAAAGTTTTGTATTTTTAATCTCAAATAACAATTTCTGATATGAAACCTAATCACAAAGCCAGGTGCATAAGCGTTGGTATTTTTGTGCTGGCATCAATCTTTTTTTCAATTACAAACATAAAAGCCCAGGAGAACCAAAGTGTTTATAAAAGTGGGGATAGCCCTCCGGAGTGGTTTTACCAGAAGCGGGCATCTTACGATTTTATGAAGCAGATTTTCTTTCGTGTCTACGGAAGTGAACCATCTGGATGGCCACACTTTATAAAAGAGACAATTAAGCTGGATAACAGGTATAAAGAGTTTGAAGCCGCAAACGGGAAGCCCGAACACAATCTTGTTAACCAATTTTTCCTGGAGAACGACCCGGTTCTTAAAGAGAACCCCAAGGTAAAGTACAAAGAGTACCGCAACATCTATGAATCTGTTCTTAGGAACTACTACACAATTTTTTGTTTCCGTTACCCTAAAACAGATCCCGATGGCAAGGTGCTCCCTATAAAATCTAATAACAGCCTGTGGGTAAGATATGCATACAAAGTAACAGATTATATCCCTCATGATGACAAGAAGATGACTGCCTCCTATCACGCTGCGGCAGAAAAAGAGGGGATGTTACCGGTTGTTCTCTATATGTTTGCATTTCAATGCCCTCCCGGGATGCTGGAGTGGTATTTTCGGGAGGTCTTTCCGGCTGTAGACCATCTGTTTACAATTGAAAGTGTAGAGGAGAAGCAAAAAATGTTTGAATCTGTCTACCTCCACATCAATAGATTACTGGAAAAAATGGACAGAGAGAGGGCAGAAGTTTGGAGCAGCACATTTAGTTCATTTCTGGACTCCTATGAATACAGATCTTTTCAGGATTTGCCGGTTTTCTTTAACTCCGGAAGGTTAAAAGAGATTATTTACAACTCCTACAGTGAATCTAAAAGATACAGCACCAACACAGCTATCTTCAATAACCACCTGGGTGAACTCCTTAAAGGTCTCTCATATACTGTTCCCAGTAAAATCTACTATCACCATACCCACGAAAAACCGGCACAACTTACATTTGTGCAAAACGAGAGGGGTGGTGTAAATTTTATCCTATATATGGACAGAAGCATCCCCACAAATCCCTTCCTGGAGAGAAATAACTACAGAGTAACAAAGAGTCTCGATTATAGTGCTGCCGGCATAGGAATGCCATCGTCGGAGATTAAGTTAGACTATC
>JAUYTH010000057.1 GCA_030695165.1 Bacteroidales bacterium | reverse complement strand
GCGCAAAACAGATCTGCAGTGAAGAAAGAGAGTCTGAAAGTTCTATTTGTTGGAGGTAGTGCAGATATCTCTCCATACGGAGATAATAAGCCAACTCCCGAAGAGAAGGAGGCCTCTGTTCAAAAGAGGATGAAATCATTTGAAAATCTGCTTAAAACATATTTTACCGATGTGACCTCATTAAAGAATAGAGATTTTACAGAGGAGATTGCAAATGGTTATGATGTAATTATTCTTGACGGAGTTCCCCCGGAGAGGGTACCTCTCTACACAGAGAAGGATGATAAAGGTAACTATACGGTTTATAAAAATGCAGGATTCCTAAGTGGAGATTTTAACAAACCGACTCTCACAATTGCAGATGTCTCGGACAGGGTTGGTCGCAGAATCGGTTTGAAGCTGGATTGGTACTGCCTCTGCCTTGATGCACACGCATACAATATTGACAAATCTCACTCCATTTTCAAAGGTCCGTTTAAAGTCACTCTTACAATGGAGGAGCTGCCTACCCCAAAGGATGCCCTTAGTTTTCAAAAATATTACAAGGAGACTATACCTCCAACACAGCAGATGTGGAGGGTGCAAACTAAGGGTTATATGACCACTCCCGACTTTCGTGTTGGAATGGTATGCCGTCCGTGGGGTTTTACCGACTCTCCCGATACTGAGGTAATCTCAGGTGGGGTTAGCCTTAAATCTCCGGATGCTATTGCACTGGGACGACACGGTAATTTCTTCCACTGGGGCTTTGCCGCTTCTCCGGACTATATGACAGAGGAGGCTAAGGTGGTCTTTGCCAATGCTGTTCACTACATTGCCAAGCTTAACGGCGAAAAGGTTATTGCCCGTAAGTATGACGACAGAAAGAGTACCCGAAATGAGATGTTCTTCGTCTACTCAAGATCTCCAAAAGACTCTGCTCTAATGAGTGAGAAACTACCCTATCTCTATATGGATAAGGGGAGCAGAGCAGGCTTGAAGGTTGACGAAGATGCAAAATCACTGGGAGTTGCCACAAACAACCACCTGATACTTGACAAAGCAATATCTATGCTTGAAAAAGGGGAGAGTGCAGATGTTGCCCAAAGAGTCCTGGACCGCTATACTCTTGTTACATTTTGCTCACCAAAAGGTTACAGAGATTGGTATGAAAAAAATAAAGCCGACCTATTCTTCACTGAGTCCGGTGGATTCTACTTCCTTGTAAACCCGAAATCTCAGTCAAACTCCACAACCGGCAAGTCAAACACTACAGCAGGCAAGTCTAACTCTACAACCGGCGAGTCTAACTCTACAACCGGCGAGTCTAACCTAATATATGGCAATGACTACTCCCTGATGCAGATTGAGAGGGCAGCAAGGGGTGTAAAAGTGGGTGAAACAGATAATCTCAACCCTGTTAATGCAGCTCTCACCCTCGTAAGATTAGATAACGGAGAGATTGCAGCTGTTGCCAGGGTAAAAATAGAGAAGGGCTTTCATATCTACGCCAAGGTCTCCCAAAGAGAGCCATATATTGAAACTGTGGCCGATTTTGTAGCCCCCGAGGGGTACAAGCCTTACGGGGAGAGAAACACCCCTGCAAGTGTTAAATACGGCGAAAACGGTACATTTATATACGAAGGCGATTTTATCTTCTATCAAAAATTTGTTGGTAAAGGCACCGGTGAATTCAAATTCAAATTTGCCTACCAATGCTGCGACGACCAAATCTGTATGCCACCGGTAGAGAAAGAACTTTGCCAGAGTTTGATGTAATTACTTATTTATCTAATAATTACAAAACCCAGTTTTCCATTATTGGAAAACTGGGTTTTATAATTAATTGGCTTATTACGAGATACATCAAACACTGGCAGAGTCCTAAATTAAGAAAAAATTGAAACCCATCATAGATTTAACTATTTTTCTTACATTAGAGAAAATATTCAGAGTATGTCATTTTTCCTTAATAATAAAAGAGTGGTTATCACCGGAGGAACGGGTTCGTTCGGAAGTGCTTTGGCGCAAAAGATTGCTGAATTTTCGACGTGTGAGGTAGTAATTTTCTCCAGAAACAGAGAGAGACAAGAGAAGATGAGAGAGAGGTTCCCTTCGTTCAGATACATTATTGGAGATATACTAAATCGGGGCGATCTGGAAAATGCAATTGATGGGGCAGATTATCTGATACACGCAGCTGCACTCAAAGAGGTTCCCTATTGCGAAGAGAATCCAATGGAGGCTACCCTGAATAACATAACCGGGACAAATATTGTGATTGAGAGTGCTATTGCCAAAGGCCTTAAAAAGGTTCTTATTATAAGTACAGACAAAGCAGTGTTACCTTCTGGTGCAATGGGTATTTCAAAAGCGATGATGGAAAAAGTTGTCTGGGCTAAAGCAAATCAAATTAACAAAAATTCCTCCGGGAAAGAACCCTTAACCTCGCTTAGTGTTATAAGGTTTGGAAACCTGCTGGGATCTTCCGGA
>JAUYTH010000056.1 GCA_030695165.1 Bacteroidales bacterium | reverse complement strand
TATGATATTGACCTCTATACCTCTCCCATAGATACTCTCTACAGAGAGGCTATCTCTGAATATAGATAGAATATCTACTCCCAATGAGAGTCTCTCTCCTAGAATCAGGGTGTCCTTTTCGTATCCGGGTACTCCGGATACAGAGAAGTCACCTATAGTAACTGTTAAAACCGGAAAGTGAGCAAAGAAGGTGAGCCTTGGATCTTTGTACGTAACCTGTGCGTTTACAGAAGAGTTGATAATAGTCTCAATCTGTTTTTTGATTTTGCCCGAAAAAAGTGTGGGCAAAATTAACATCAGAGCAATAATTACGGCTAATGTTATAGCCGTATACTTAGTAATTTTCAATAATAATTTTTTCATTTGATTGTGACTCTTAAAGCTCCCTGAAATCCGTAAACTGCAAATGGCGCATCTTCAAATATATAACTTGTAAACCTGCTTTTTAAAATTGATATAAGCTCCTCTCTAAGAACTCCTTTTCCCACACCGTGTACAAAATCTATCTTCAGACCCTTTTGTGTCTTATATCTGTTAAGAATTGCAATAAAGTGATCTTTTTGATAATCAATCGTATCCTTTGGAGTAAAAGCCTTGTAACCCCGAGCTATCTTCTCTATATGCAAATCTACAACCATACCACAAATTTACTCTTAAAGAATGAAATCCCAATGAAGAGAGTAGCTAACTTTCTTGTATTTCCAAACATAAAAGATTAAATTGCAAAAATGAAGCTGATAATAATATCGAATCGTCTGCCCGTTAAAGCTGCCAGATACAAAAAAACCTACCGTTTTACCCGAAGCGAGGGTGGTCTTACTACCGGGCTTAACTCTCTTAACCTTGATATTGAGAGACACTGGATTGGATGGCCCGGAGTTGAGGTAGAGAGCCCCGAAGAGCAGTCTCAGATTGAGTTACTCCTTAAAAAGAGGAATCTTCACCCGGTATTTCTTTCAAATAGTGAAATTGAGGAGTATTACGAAGGTTACAGCAACAGTAAAATTTGGCCGTTGTGTCACTATTTTTTCACCCTTATTCAACACGAAAACAGCCATTGGGAGAGTTATAAGAGAGTAAACGAACTTTTTGCAAAGGCTGCCGCAGCAATTATAGAGCCGGGAGATATTGTATGGATTCACGACTATCAGTTAATGCTTCTCCCAAAACTGATTCGTGAAAATCACCCCGATACAAGTATTGGATATTTCCACCATATCCCTTTTCCGTCATATGAACTGTTCCGGGTACTTCCGGAGAGGGCAGATCTGCTTCTGGGGCTGCTTGGGGCAGATCTTATTGCATTTCACACCTATGAATATATGAGGCACTTTATTAGTGCTGCCGAGAGAGTTCTGGATCTCAATTTCGAGCTGGACGAAGTGAGGCTCAGGGAGAGGGTGGTTAGGGTAGATGCTCTGCCGATGGGAATTAACTACGATCTCTACTACAACTCATCCCTTAACCCAAAGGTCTCCAGAATTGCAACTAAACTTAAGAGCGATTATAAAGATCATAAAATAATCCTCTCTGTTGACAGATTAGATTATAGTAAGGGAATACTCCACAGGCTCAAGGGATTTTCCCAGTTTCTTGAGAACAACCCCGAATACCGTAATAAAGTATCGCTCTTTATGATAATAGTCCCTTCACGGGGTAATGTAGATAGTTATGCCGGACTAAAGACCAAAATAGATGAGACTATAGGCTCCATTAACGGAGTTTACTCAAATATGAGCTGGACTCCGGTTCACTACTTCTATCACGGATTCTCCTTTGAAGAGCTTTGCGCTATGTATTACGTTGCAGATGTGGCACTCGTGACACCCCTCAGAGATGGGATGAACCTGGTGGCCAAAGAGTATATTGCAGCAAAAAGAGATAACCCCGGAGTTCTTATCCTGAGTGAGATGGCCGGTGCATCAATAGAGTTGATAGATTCAATAATTGTAAACCCTAACGACTCGACACAAATTGAGGAGGCAATCGTAAAAGCCTTGGAGATGTCCGATGCCGAGAAGAGGGAGAGGATGATGTGGATGCAACGCAGAGTTTCAAAACAGACAGTGAACAAATGGGCCGGAGATTTTATCCGGGAGCTGCAGAGCGTCGGAGAGAAAAACCTCACACTATTTTCAAGAGTTTTAAGTAACGAGATTGAGAGAGGGATTATTTCACATTACAACAACTCGCAAAACAGGCTCATTCTGCTCGATTATGATGGTACACTATCTGCATTTAAACCAAAACCGGAAGATGCTGTTCCAACCATAGATATAATAAAAACCCTTGAACTTCTTGCATCTGACAGCCGAAATACCGTTGTAATAAGCAGCGGCAGAGATCACAGTACTCTGGATAGCTGGCTGGGATTTTTAAATATCGGGCTTGCAGCAGAACACGGGGCCCTCTACAAGGAGAGCGGAGAGTGGCACAAAAACAATATCCCGGCTACCTGGGATGAGGAGATTCTAAACATACTCCAGCAGTACGTAGAGAAGACTCCGCGCTCCTCTCTTGAGGTGAAGGAGACTGCTCTTGTATGGCACTATAGAAAGGTTGATGCCTGGCTTGCATCTATGAGAGTACAACAGCTCATAAGCGCTTTGGTTACACCCTGCACAAGGGAGCATCTGCAGATAATGAGAGGCAATAAAATTATAGAGGTTAAACACCCGGATTTTACAAAGGGGTCCGAAGTAAACAGACTGTTGAAGAAAAAGAGTTACGACTTTATTCTTGCAATGGGAGATGATATTACAGACGAAGATATGTTTTTCTCCCTGCCGGATACTGCATTTACCGTAAAAATCGGTACCTTCTCTGAGTATGCACGTTACAATTTGCTAAATCAAACAGAGACCCTCCCGTTTCTTAACAGACTGGCGGATTCGGGAAAGAGGCCACAAGAACAAGACTCACTCAAGGACGGATAAACCTGGACCTCTCCATCTCTTTTGCAAAAAGCTCAACGGTGTTAATCAGTGCCAGGTGTGAGTATGCCTGAGGAAAATTTCCCAGCTGTCTTTTTGTCTCAAAGTCCAAATCTTCACTAAAGAGCCCGAGATGGTTGGAGTATTGTAATATTTGGTCAAAAAGATCTTTTGCCTCCTCCTCCTCTCCTGTAACAAAGAGAGCTCTAATGAGCCAGAAGGTACATATAGTAAAGGCAGAGGCAGGATTTCCAAAGTCATCCCTGTTTTTATATCTGTACATCAGACCATTATGCATAAGATCTCTCTTTATAGCTCTTACAGTACTAAAGTATCTGGGGTGCAGTGACTCAATAAAACCATACTCTTCCATCAAAAGCAGAGATGAGTCCAGCTCGGAGTTTTCGTATGTCTGAGTAAAGCTGCCTATCTCTTCGTTCCATCCCTTCTGGTGAACATCATACTTTATCAGCTCGGCCTCTTCGCTCCATTTTAGGGAGTAATTGGTCTTGCCCAATAGATCTGCAATTTTTATTGCCCTGTCCAGAGCAACCCAGGACATAACTTTTGAGAAGACAAAGTGGCTGGAGCCGTTTCTTATCTCCCAAATTCCCTGGTCAGGTGACCTCCATTCGGAATAGACTGTTCTTACAACGTTCTTTACAACCTCCCACATATCCTCAATCTCATCCAGTGTACCGGGAAAATAGAGATAATATTTATAAATCACATCCATCAAATAGCCCAGTGAGTCATTTTGTTTCTGGTGGTAAGCCGCATTTCCAACTCTTACCGGCACAGAGTTCTCGTAACCCGAAAGATGGGAGAGAATCTCCTCAGAAAGTGTTCTCTCTCCTCGTATACTATACATTATCTGGAAGGTGTCATCCTTATACCGGATAATCTTCTTGACAAAGCCTATAAAGAGTTTTGCAGCTCCCTGATGCCCCATTCTAAGAAGTGTCTCGATTGACATAGAGGCATCCCTAAGCCAGCAAAAACGGTAATCCCAGTTTCTTGACTCCCCTATTGTTTCAGGAATACTTGTTGTGAGTGCAGCAAGAACTGCTCCGGTGGGCTGGAATGTCATCAGTTTAAGTATTAATGCGCTCCTCTCCAGCACGTTTTCGTAGTCGTGATATTTCTTTGAGCGGTTAACCCAGTTAAGCCAATAGACCTTGGTACGCGAGTACTCAAGATAGACTCGTTTTATGTCAATCTCGATAAGCTTCTGATTATACGAGAGAAGAAGATACTCCTCCCCGGTAAGCAAAATCTCGTTTGACTCCAGAATATCCTCTAGCTTAATACTGGAGTAGAGATATATAGGGCTTTGCAGATGCGACTTTAAACTGGTTCTTATATATCTGTCAAATACTTTGTGCTCTGTCTCTCCTCTCGCATAATCGGGGGCAGGTGAGTAGTCAATCCTAAATTTTGGCTTACCCCTCAAATGTCGTATATATCTGTATAACTCGGCAGGCAGGTAGTAGTCGTTTGCATTATCCCCGGTTTTATAACGAGGCATAAAATCCAGAACCTCAAATGCATCCTTATCTGACTCAAAAGTGGTGCATAGAATATTAGTGCTTGCAATATATTTCTGAGAGCAACTGTAACTCTCATCCAGAATGAATGAGAAGCTCCCCCCCTTTTGTTTGTCAAGAATCTTTCCAAAGAGAGATGGTGAATCAAACTCCGGCAGGCATAGCCAATCTATACTGCCGCATTTAGAGACCAGTGCTGCAGTCCTGCAATTCCCTATTACTCCATAGTCCAGATTACTCATTTTTAACTTTTTACTTACTAATTATGAAGAGAGGTCTATGCTCTCCAGAAAATCCTCTTTTCGCTCATTCGTGCGACCAATGCCATTGTAAAGAGTACCGCAATGGCTGCCCTTAACACCCCTACCCACGGGTAGCCCTGTGGATAGGCTGCCTGATAAATATAGAGAAATCCTGTCAATTTAAAAAGTGGCATCACAAAACTTGAGAATGCTATGTAGCTCATAAGTGGGTTACTTCCCGCTCCTGCAAAGAGTCTTACGAGGTATGACCCCCCTATTTTATTAACAACCCAATCGGAAAGTATAAGTAAATATATTCCGATAGCGGCAGTGATAAAGCAGTAGGATATGGTGCAGGGAGATTTTGTAATTGACCCCTCCAGCACAATTGCGATACTTCCTGCAAATGCCAGCACTGCTGCTGTAATACCCTCCTTTTTATATAGGGGGGCTCTCTCCTTTATAAGGAAGTAGATTAAACCGGTAAATAGTAGTGTAACAACAATATTGGCAAAGTAGTGCCCCCTATAGAGAGCAAACATCAGCCACAAAATATATACAAAAATTGTTCTGTAAAGGATGTTTGTGCGGTTTTCCCCGGCGGAACTCTCTGCAGGATTGTACCCTTTTTCATCCGATAATCTATTGTAAATCA
The DNA here is from genome assembly GCA_030695165.1 of Bacteroidales bacterium. Lineage (GTDB taxonomy): Bacteria > Bacteroidota > Bacteroidia > Bacteroidales > UBA932 > Bact-08. The sequence continues at coordinate 4,679 of JAUYTH010000056.1, read as the reverse complement.
AGTCACCTACATAGGTAGCCGGAATAAGTATGAGCAAAAAATAGATATACTCCATATTGAAGAACCACCGGATCGACTCTGCAGCATAGAGTTTAGGCTGCAGCCCCATAGGTATGGTTACTGCGGTAAAGATGAGAATTGCAGTAAAAACTATAACCCTCCACTTTAAGTTATCTCTGGTAAAATACCAGATTAAAGCTCCAAAGAGATAGAGGAAGGCCAACAGAAATATTATAATTCCGCTCCTGTTTAAAGATATGACCTCATCAAACCTGAAGTGTCCGTATGTAATGAGTGCAGTTATTAACAGGGCACCCCCTATTCTGGAGTAGAGTTTGGTCCTGGCACCGGTAGATTTTGAGAACTGGAGATAGAGCGGGAAAAGAGAGATGAATCCTATTACTGTGGCAAGTTGAGCCCACCATCCCGGTGCAGTTGAAAAATTCAGTAAAACATAGAGATAGGAGAAGAGCCACAGCATAAGAAATCTCTCTAAAACATCTCCGATATAGCTACGGCTTATATCTCTCCCGGCAGCGGCATCCAGCCGCCTTCTTCCCGCGAGGGGAGTGGCAACTCCCATACAAAAGATGAACACCGGAAATACCAGATCTACCCAGCTGATTCCTGAAACACTCATATCAAATTTGTGATCAGGAGGTGGGTTTTGTATATGATACATCCAGGCTGGAAGGATGCCGTATGGGATTATTGCGGAGAATACCATTCCAAAGATTGAGACTCCGCGCAAAAAGTCAAGTGAGAGGTATCTTTTCATTGTTCGGGAGAGTTAATTATATATTTTGTGTAACATCTATTGCCCCAAAAACTATAGCCACGACTCTCTAATCTACTGCCGGAGAGAACCATATGGACAAGCCCGTTTCTCTCTACCAGCACAGTGTGATAAATCTTCCCAGATGGGTTCTCCTTTATCTTAATCTCAACGCCTTTTCCGTTATAGTATACAAAAGCTGTATCGCTTTTTAGAGTCATCTCCACTCCCCTCTCTTTAAGATCTCGAGCCATAAGATGAGACCTGTACCCTGTTCCCCCCTTTGAACTGACAACTCTTTTACCATCCAGAATCACGGTGGTATCTACATAGGAGATCACTCCCACAAATTTTTCCGGATCTTCCTGAATCCACTTAAAGAACTTATCTCCTTGCAGCTCAGTTTCATACCCGTAGTTACTGTCTAAAAAGGCAATTCTCTCGATAAAAGGCGGAATGGAGTCCACCCCCTTAATTAGATTGAAGACAAAACGCCCCCCTCCGCTATGGCTTGCCACTATCAGCCTCTGACTGGAGAGCGGTGCAATCCCGGGAAGTTGGTATGCGATATATCTGCGAATTGAGTCCAGCAGAAAGTTGTAAAGAGCGGGTGAGTTGCTGTGTGCAGATGCGTGGCTTGTCCAGGCTTTTGTAGTGCTCTCAAGATAGACAACAATGTAGTTGAACCTTTTATCTCTCTCTCTGAGAAAACGAACCTGAGCTGCAATATGCTGTATATCATAACGCCACTCCCTCTCCCTTTTTTCACGGTCTTCAAACAAGAGCCCTTCGGTCTGTTCAATAGTGTTACCGTTTGGCAGTGCATAGAGAATCACTCTAGTCTCTCTGCTCTTTTTAAGTCTCCCCTGTGAAGGGATGTTCAAAACCACTCGGCTTTGGGGAATAATTGATAAGATCTCAACCCTTCGCTCTTTGAATGGTACAATATAACTCTCATTAATTTGAGCGGATAGAGTTGCAGATAAAATTTGCAAACAGAGAGTTATTCCGGTTATAAAGACTTTTCGGGATGATGGTTTGAGAAGCATTACTCAAAGAATCCGCCCGATTGCAGAAGCTCTTTTACCTTTGAAACCTTACTCTCCAGAAGTTGTGCAGATGTAGCCTCTGCTATAAACCTAAGATATGGCTCTGTATTGGAGGGCCTTATGTTGAACCACCAATCAGGGAATTCAACCCTGTAGCCATCAAAATCGTAACTGGCATCTGCCCTCTCCTGAGAGAGAAAATACTCCCGAATCAAATCCATCGCCTCTTTTTTTCTCGCAATTCGAAAGTTGATCTCTCCTGAGTTTTGGTAACGCTCAATTGATGAAATTAGTTGAGAGAGACTCTCTCCCTTGCTCTTCATTTTTGCTATAACACCCAGAATAATAAGGCAGGCCATAATTCCCGAGTCACTATAGTAAAAATCACGGAAGTAGTAGTGTCCGGCAAGCTCTCCACCGTAAATTCCGTTAATCTCCCTTAATTTATGTGCAGCAAATGCTCTCCCAACCCTCCAGGTGTGCATCTGAGCCCCCATTGGGGTAAGATACTCCCCAACTGCTTTTGAGCTTCTTATGTCCTGAAGTACAGCCCCTCTCTCTCCTCTCTCCTCAAGAAAATAGTGCCCCATAAGGGCAATCATTAGATCGGGAGAGATAAATCTCCCCTTTTCATCTGTAAACATCACCCTGTCGCCGTCGCCATCAAAAATTACCCCCACATCACATCTTTTCTCCATTACCAGTTTCTGAAGGTCCCGGATATTTTCCGGCACCAAAGGGTTGGCTTCGTGGTTAGGGAAGGTTCCGTCCAACTCATCAAATATGTAGTGCAAATTGTGCGACTCCTCTCCCAGTACCTCTTTTATGAGCAGTGCAGCCATACCGTTGGAGAGATCTACCCCAACATTGAGGGCAGTCATATCCTTTTTGTAATTTAAGAGAAAATCTATATACTCCTGTTTGATTTCCAGGCTCTTTACAACACCTTTTTTTGCTGTAGGGATTACCTCCCTGCTCTCTATCCACTCCTTTATGGTAGAGAGGCCTGTATCGAACCCTACCGGGAGAGCATTCTCTCTGGAAACCTTCAACCCGTTGTACTCCTTTGGGTTATGAGATGCAGTAATCTGGACAGAGGCAGTAAAGCCATATTTGCCGGTTGCAAAATATACCATTGGAGTTGTAGATAGACCCAGGTCGTAAACATCTGCTCCGGCATCTGTAATACCTGCAATGAGATACTCTCTAATCTCGGGAGAAGAGTCTCTTACATCTCTGCCGATAAGAACTCTATCTGTTTTGAGAAGTTCAGGAAGAAAAAAGCCGATTTTGTAGACAATCTCCTTGTCAAAATCCTTGTTATAGATACCTCTGATATCGTAGGCGTGAAATGCTCCCATAGCTATCTTACAATTTTGTAATCCGGCCGGGCCTTGCCGGCCTTAATTCCATTTAGCTTTGACTGCAGCATCTTTTTGCGGATAGGAGCTGCTCTGTCTGTAAAGAGAATACCTTCAAGATGATCTAGCTCGTGCTGTACCATTCTGCAGGCAAAATCGTCAAGCTTCTCTACCTTTTGGTTGAAGTTCTCGTCTAAGTATGAGATCTTGATAACTTTGGGTCTCTCCACAACCGCATTCACATCCGGAATACTCAGGCAACCCTCGTTAAAATCAATAAGCTCTGAGCTCTCCTCAATAATCACCGGGTTAATCATTGCTCTTTTAAACCCCTCCAACTCCGGCATATCGTGAGAGAGCATTGAGCCGTCTACGATGATTACCCTTAAGGATTTTCCCACCTGTGGAGCAGCAAGACCAACTCCCTCTGCGTTATGCATTGTATCCCACATATTTTTCAAAAGAGTTGTTATCTCCTCTTTTACGCCCGGCTTATCCGTTTCAACAATTTTTGCCTTTTCTCTTAAAACTTCTGCTCCATATACATATATCGGCAAAACCATAGATAAAAAATTTTAAATTTTAGAAATAGTTATTTTATTCTCTTCCCCTCTCGTTGGCCACCCTGTCCAGATATGACTGAAGTATGATTGCTGCGCTAATTTTATCAACCATAGACTTATCCCGCCGCTCCATCTTTTTTACACCCCCGTCAATCATAGCCTGAAAAGCCATCTTTGAGGTGAATCTCTCATCTTCTAATGTAACAGGAATAAGAGGAAAATGTTTCCTGAGAAGGTTCAGAAACTGATCTACAAACTTCGCCCCTTCTGAGGGTTCATTATTGAGATTCATAGGATATCCCACAACAAACCTGATGATGCTCTCTTTTTGGGTATAATTTTTGAGGTAGTCAACAACATTTGCAGAGGGAACCGTGTCAAGTGCAGAGGCAAATATACCCAGGGGATCGCTTACTGCAACCCCTGTTCTCTTTTTGCCATAGTCAATTCCGACAATTCTATCCATTATGCAAAGTTAGTTTTTTTTCATACATTTGGAGGTTTATTTATCACTATGCCAAGACTATTTTCATTCGATGACTTTGCAACCGGCAGCGAAAAAGTTCGTAGCTATGCAGATAAACACAGCCCCGTAATCATATGTGAATCAGAGGCCGAAAGAAACAAACCCTTTCGGGTTAAGGTCAAAATCGGGAAGAGCGTTAAGCATCCTAACGCAAAGGATCACCACTACGAATATATCCAGCTCTGGAACCTGGAGACTCTTATTGGGGAGGTAAAACTGCAAAGGGCAAGCTTTGGAGATGACCCGGTGCATATTGAGGCAGATTTTACCTTTATTCCTAAAGTTAGTCTCCGGCTGACAGCCCTGGCCTATTGCAATAAACACGGGCTATGGAGAAGCGAAGAGGTATTTGTAAAAGTTGATGGCGAGTAGAGAGATTGAGGAGATTTAAATAAGATTATAATG
>JAUYTH010000130.1 GCA_030695165.1 Bacteroidales bacterium | reverse complement strand
CACGGAGTGGGGCTGGCAGAAGATCTGGTAACCGCAATACGGATTCACGGCAAAGGGTGGAAATCTATCTACTCCCCGGTTATTGTGAGCAGAGGATTGGTTCCGGAGGAGCTTGGCTCTTTCTCCAAACAGCAGCTCAAGTGGGCCAGAGGAGTTCACGAGGTGTTGTTTGATGAGTTGCCGGCAAGCAGAAAAGGTCTCTCATTCTGGCAGAGGCTCTCCTATTTTACCATCGGAACATATTATCTAAACGGGCTCACTCTGTTTCTCTTTATAATAATCCCCTATCTCTTCCTTTGGTTTGGAACTCTTCCTGCCAAAATGAATTTTATAGATTTTATTATCAGATGGTTGCCCGTAGGAATTTCTGGCCTTACAATTTATCTCTATGTTCAAAGATGGTTATGCCACCCGGGGCAGGAGAGAGGAATTCACTGGAGGGGAATGGTTTTAAAATTTGCAAGCTGGCCTGTCTATCTTCTGGGTTTTCTTTTGTCTCTTTTTAACAGAGATATTCCATATATACCAACAGCCAAAAAAGCGGTAAGAGGCTTTAGTCCATATATCTATGCTATAATATTCCAACAGTTGCTCTTTTTATTAACCCTGATCGTGGTGGTAATTAGAAGAAAGTATTTCACCCAAGAGGCATCACTGGCACTTAGCAGCGGATTTATATGGGGGATGGTTGCTTTTGCGGCTATCCCTGTAATTATAAGCACAGGAGCCATTTATGCAGCTATAGAGTCTTTAAAAATCAAAACAAAGGAGCCCTGGGCAGATGTAGATTTAAGTAAAATTATTTGTGATGAAAAAACAGATTAAAAGAGTATCCGTTTTTCTTTTAACAGCAGGATTAGGAGCTGCTCTTTTCCTGATTCTTGCCTATGCCGGTAAAGGGGCGAGTGGTCCGTTTGAATCTCTCTTCTCCTCCCTCAATTCAGGTATAGTTACAATTGAAAAACAGATTCTTAACATTCAGCAAAAGAGGCTCAACTCAATGACAGAATTTGTAAAAATGAGAGATAACACCCAATGGCTAAAATCTCCGGATTTTACTCTATATGGTGTTTATGACGACCTCACAGCAGAGTCTTATGAACCTGTAATTCAACTTGAAGATTCGCTAAGTACAAAATTTCCGCTAATTCAGATCTACACCGCCTGGGGGAGTAAAAGAGAGCAGGTCTTTCCATTTTTACGGGTTCAGGCAATCTATGATCTTGGCTCTATTCCGGTTGTCACGTGGGAACCCTGGTTAAACGACTTTGATCCCCAAAAGTATAACTGGCTAAAGGAGAATGAAGACCCAAACAAAAATGGACTATCTGCAATTGCAAGAGGAGATTTTGACAACTACATAGATAACTGGGCCGGGGCAGCTGCAAGGTTCGGTCACCCTCTTTTCTTAAGGCTTGGCCACGAGATGAATGACCCATACAGATACCCCTGGGGCCCTCAAAACAATGACCCTAAAGATTTTATTGCCGCCTGGAGGCATATTGTGGAGAGGTTCCGATTTGCCGGTGCAGATAATATTATCTGGATATGGTCTCCTCATCCCGGCTACTTAGATTTTGATATGTACTACCCGGGTGACGATTATGTTGACTGGATTGGCCTTACAGCATTGAATTACGGAACGGTTGCAACCTGGAGCAGATGGTGGACATTTCGGGAGGTTGTAAACGAGAGTTATAAAGTCCTTTCTGAATATGGTAAACCAATTATGATAAGCGAGCTGGGATCTTTAAATGTTGGGGGGGAGAGAGATCTCTGGTTTAGTGATGCATTGCAATTGATTCACGGAGAGTATTCTGCGGTAAAATCTGTACTCTTTTTTCACGTGCATAGTGATATAACAGTTACCTATAAATCTCTCGACTGGTCATTCAAGGGGGACTCATCTGTGATATCCGAAATTAAAAAAAATCTGTAAAGCGTCAATTTAGGGTAATACAAAACAACTACTACTATCAAAGGTGGAGAAAAGAGATTGAAGCAATCATAGGAACACATTACAATCTTTTACTGCCGTTCACACTTTGCTGAACAAACTTATATTTTTGATGTTTAAAGAGCGGGTTCCGGCACAAAAAAATGGACTAATGGTAGATAACCTTTTAAATTTCGATAACACTTACCTCTCTCTCCATCAGATATTTTATAGTATGGTACAACCTTCTGTCGTACCAAACCCGGAGATTGTACTATTTAACGAGGAGTTGGGTCAAAATCTATTCGGGAGCTCAACAAACCCTCAAGAGTGGAGTGAGTTGTTATCCGGAAACCGGGTACCGGAGAGCACCGCACCCTTTGCTCAAGCATATGCCGGGCATCAGTTTGGCCATTTTACAATGTTGGGAGATGGTCGCGCTATAGTAATTGGAGAGCACATAACTCCATTCGGGGAGCGCTATGACATACAGTTAAAAGGGTGTGGAAGAACGCCATATTCCCGCAGAGGAGATGGCAAAGCTACCCTGGGTGCTATGCTTCGGGAGTATCTAATGAGCGAGTCTATGTTTTATCTGGGAATACCTACATCAAGAAGTTTAGCTGTTACAAAAACCGGAGAAAAAGTTTACCGTGATAAAACCTTTGATGGAGCTGTGCTTACCCGGCTTATGACAAGTCATATTCGGGTGGGAACTTTTGAATATGCCCGGTATTATGGCTCCCCAAATGATTTGGAATCACTTTTAGACTATACGATAAAGCGTCATCTTCCATCTCTTTTGCAGAGCAAAAACCCCGCTGCCGGTATGCTAGAATATGTAATGAACCGTCAAATTGAACTTATAATAAACTGGATGAGGGTAGGTTTTATTCACGGGGTTATGAATACAGACAACACCTCAATCTCCGGTGAGACCTTCGATTACGGACCTTGTAGTTTCATGAACGCTTTTGACCTCAATACGGTTTTTAGTTCATTAGATACCGGCGGACGCTATGCATTTGGTAACCAACCCGCTATAATCAAATGGAACATCGCGAAACTTGCAGAGGCACTCCTACCCCTGCTTCATCCTCAACAAGACAGAGCCATTGAGATTGCAAATGAGATAATTGACAAATTTGATAATCAATTTTCGCACAAGTGGTATACTATGATGTTTTCAAAAATAGGTTTGGTAAACCCCACAACAGAGGATAGAGTTTTAGTAGACGAACTGCTAACAACAATGAAAAGCTCCAAACTCGACTACACAAATACATTCTCTGCACTTAAAAAAACCATCACCCCCAAAGAGAGCCAACCCAATCAATCCAATCAATCCAATCAATCCCGTCAATTGGATCCCCTCAACTCCTGGATGACAAACTGGACCCGGCGGCTGGAGGAGAGCGAGGGTGGATTCTTAGCGGCTGTAGGTTTAATGGAAAAAATGAACCCACTCTTTATCCCCCGGAATTACTTTATAGAGAAGGCATTGGCCGGTGCAGATGAAAATGATTACACCCTCTTTAACCAACTTCTATCACTGGTAAAACAACCCTATTCGCTGGTAGAGCAACCCTATTCGCTGGCAGAGCAACCCTATTCGCTGGCAGATGATATTGAGAAATACTCTTCGGTACCCAATAATTACGACAAAAATTACAAAACCTATTGCGGGACTTAGTGTATCCCTGGGAGTTTTTTGTATTTTGCACATATTGTGACATATAGCTCTGGTCAACTATATACAAAACGCTAAATCTTAGGAATTACATCTTTGAACTACAACTAATTACAAAAAACTCCCAGGAATGAATATGGTGAGAATAGAAAAAATTAACGAAAATAAGAAGCACTTTCTTGATCTATTATTGCTGGCAGATGAGCAGGAGAGTATGATTGACAAATATTTGCCGAGTGGAGATTTGTTTGCCTTATATGATAACGATTTGAAAAGTGTTTGCGTTGTTGTGAAGGTAGATAGTGAGACCTGTGAGTTAAAAAATATTGCGACATACCAGAAGTATCAGTGTAAAGGATATGGTAGAGCCTTGATAAATTTCATCTCCGATTTCTATAAAAATGATTACAAAACAATGCTTGTAGGGACGGGTGAGACACCTGCAATTTTATCGTTTTATGAAAGTTGTGGGTTTGTAAAGTCATATCGGGTAAAGAATTTTTTCACCGATAATTACGACCACCCTATTTTTGAAGGCGACATACAACTTGTTGATATGATTTATCTTAAAAAGGATTTATAGCTGCATATAAAATTGAAGCATAGATTCTAAATATTTATTTGTAAATTTATAGGCCCTTGAAACTTAATCCTAAAATAGGATATCATAATTTAAAAGTTCTATAAAGGGAAAAGCCGAAAACCCTTTAAAAAGAGTAGGCAAGGTTCAATAAATTTTATACTAATGAAAAGAGTTATTGTGCTTTCTGTATTATTTGTGTCAATAAACTTATTTGCACAAACCAGGCCCACTATTGAATGGGTTTCTATCCCGGCCGGCTCATTTTATATGGGCAACCCCGGAATAAAAGGAGATAGTTATAAAGATGCCCCCCGGCATCAGGTAACACTTAGCGCATTTAAAATGAGCAAGTATGAAGTAACTTTTAACCAGTACGACCTGTTTTGTGACGCAACCGGCAGGAAAAAGCCTAATGATCACGGTTGGGGTCGAGGCAATCGTCCGGTAATATTCATCACCTGGGATGATGCTGTTGCATTTGCAAGATGGGTAGGAGCACGGCTACCAACCGAAGCAGAGTGGGAATATGCCTGCCGGGCAGGAACCTACACTCCTTTCAATACAGGTAGCAATTTGACCACAGAACAAGCCAATTACAACGGGACCCTACCATATAAAGATAATGCCGCCGGAGAAAACCGGAAAAAAACTTTGCCGGTTGGCAGTTTTGAACCAAACGCCTGGGGTTTGTACGATATGCACGGTAATGTAAGAGAGTATTGCAGTGACTGGTATGGAGCCTATTCGACATCGCCACAAACCAACCCTAAAGGGCCATCGACAGGGGCTTTCCGTGTGACCCGCGGTGGTAGCTGGGACTGGCCAGCCGGCCATTGCCGGAGCGCCTATCGTTCAATGGACAACCCTATTACTCCCGTTCACTGCGTCGGTTTCCGTATAGTATCTATAAAATAAAGTATCTAATTTCTTTATTCATCTGCATTAGTAAGAATTGAACCTTTTTTGGAATAATTATTTATTAAATGAGTAAATTGAAATACTTACTTACAATATTTATTGTGCTAATTTCTGTTACTGGAATCAGAGCACAAATAATACTTAAGTCCTATTTTGATATTGGAGAAAACAATGCTTCAGAAGGTGTCTTTGTTAAATCTGTATATAGGGTCAATTATCAGTATCTCAAGTTCAATATTGAAACCGGTATGCAATTTAACTTAATAAGCAATAACCCAAATACGATAACAGGACTTGATATTTTAGGGTCAACAGACTTTTTGGTTAGAAAATTTCCATTGAGTGCTAAAGGTTATTTTATGCTAAATAGATTTTCGGATTTAATGTATGAAACTAACTGGGGAGTAGGAATTGAGACAAGAAAATTTGAGCACTTTCTTTTTGAACTTGGTACAAATTTTAAAACTTATAGATTTAATTCGGGAGCTATAAATAAATACAACATAAGTAAGGACAAAAGTAAACTAAGGGAAAACTTTAATCTGAGGTACGTTATTAGTGCTTATCTTAAACCTCATTACAATGATTGGAATTTGGGCTTATCTTGTACTAATGTAGATTACTATGTAATAAATCAATCGACCAACCCTGTTTTTAATTTCCAGACTACTTTCAAAATTAAATCAAACCTGACTGTGTATTTAGATTTATGGTATAAGCAGGCAGGTATGCTTAATATCAATGCATATTATTTTGGTTACTTTTTTAGAGGAGGTGTAATATGGAAAATATGAAAGTTAAGATATTATTGCCTTTTTTGATATTTGGGTTATCATCCTGTGAAAAATTCGAGATGCGGGGATTTTTTACTTCCTACAAAGGTGTTAACCAACGCTTTGAACAATCCATTGAATGGAATCGAATAAATGGCTATTATGAAATAGATTTACCTCAAAGTACCTATAGTATATATGCAATGGGCGATTCTCATATTGGAGGAGTTGAAAATCTGGATAAAATATTTAAAAATGCCCGGAATGAGAATGCTGCAGCAGTAGTTATGGTTGGAGATTTGACTACAGGCCACAAAGAAGATTATGATTTGTTTTCAGATCATTTGCCACTAAAAGACTCTTTGATGTACTTTGCTATGGTTGGAAATCACGATCTTTACTTTGATGGTTGGAAAAGTTTCTATTCTATATTTGGTTCATCAACTTACTATTTTGTAGTTAACACATCAGATTCACGTGATTTGCATATTTGTCTGGATACCGGAGATGCAACTCTGGGCGAAAAACAATTTGATTGGTTTAAGAAGCTATTGGAGACAAAGCGAAAAAGTTACAGGCATTGCTTTGTATTTACTCACAATAACCTATTTCGTTTAAGACCAACTTCAAGTACTAATCCTATTGTGGAAGAGATCCATATTTTACTGGATTTATTTTTAAAACATAATGTTAGCATTGTAGTTACCGGTCACGATCATAAACGAAATACAGCCATCCTGGGTAAAACTACGCACATTATTATGGATGCATTACAAGACATAAACGACAGAGCTAGTTATCTAAAAATTTCCATAAACGGAATAAATGTTGATTACAGTTTCGAAGAGCTATAATGACATATATTGTCCGGGGCGGGCTCTAAGTTTATATGCAAGGTCCATAACCAATGCCAAAATCTCCCACAATGCGGAGAATAAAATGCACTTTTACTGCATTATTTGCGGAGAATATTTTGATATGCGGAGGGAAGTTTTATCTAAGAGATATAGTGCCAATGTGCTTAATATCAAAGAATTATTACAAATTTCACATTTGACATAAGTAGCTTAAAATCTAATGTTTGGCACTATAGCTTTGAGATGAATGCGGTCACCTATTTGTAAAATTTACACAAATAAATTTGGGTATTAAAAATCTGTGATTACCTTTGTGTAATATTTACAAATACCTAAATTATGACCGCTATGAAAAATCAACCTAAAGCAAAACCCGCAAATCCCAACACTGCTCCTAAAGATGAGGAGAGTATCATCAAACAGGTATACAACCTTATCATCCTGGACGAGAGTGGGTCGATGAGCAGTTGCGCGGGAGCATCTGTCGCCGGCTTTAACCAAACCATACAGACAATAGCATCTGCACACAAAGAGGATAGCCAGAGGGAGCAGCTTGTGAGTTTTGTGACTTTTAACACGGAATCTGTTAAAAAGCATAACTGGTGCGAACCCATTAGCCAAATCAAGAAGATGTCGTTAAAGAGTTTTAAACCAAATGGTAGTACGCCTCTGCTGGACACAATCGGGATTATGGTTAGCAAACTTGAACAGGATATTATAACAAAATCGCAATACATTGTGCTGGTTACAATTATCACAGATGGCTACGAGAATGCCTCAACATTGTACACCGTAGGAAATATCCAAAAACTAATATCCCGCCTCAAAGAGGGCAACTGGGTATTCACCTACATTGGGGCAAACCAAAATGCAGAGGAGGTTGCCTGCTCTCTCTCCATAGACAACTCTGTTGGGTTTGAAAGTGACGAAGAGGGGAGCAAGCAGATGTACTCAAATGTTAACGAAAGTAGAACGATGTTCTACAATAAGATTAAAGAGAGCGCATCCATTGCAGATCTCAAAAAGGGATTTTTCGAGTCTGAGACGGAGTCTTAACTATTTTTGTTCTATTTTTGTAATAATTACAAATACCTAAATTTTTACCGCTATGAAAAATCAACCTAATGCAAAGC
>JAUYTH010000046.1 GCA_030695165.1 Bacteroidales bacterium | reverse complement strand
GTTGTAGCGGTATAACAGATAGCAGTGGATTTAGATACTCTATGGTTGGAGGTACCTCAATCACACTGTCGGCAAGATTCACTACCTGAGTATCTCCTCTGGTTACAACTGCTATCACCCTCCCCCTTCGGGCCATGATCTCCTGAATATTGCTTATAACCTTATCATATACAGAGCTATCTGTTGCAATTACAATAACCGGAACACCCTCCTCTACCAGCGCAATAGGGCCGTGTTTCATCTCGGCGGCAGGATAACCTTGTGCGTGTGTATAGGTTATCTCTTTGAGTTTAAGAGCCCCTTCAAGAGCAACAGGGTAGTTTAAACCCCTCCCCAGATAGATAAACCCTTTAGCATCTGCTAGTGAATTTGCTAACTCGCATATAGAGTCATTTGTTCTGAGTATCTCCTCAATCTTCCCCGGGATTTTATTTAGCTCCCGTACAATATCGCTCCGAATAGGCTCGGCAAGAGCAAGAGCCATCATTATGAGCACAGTTATCTGCCCGGTAAATGCCTTTGTAGATGCCACCCCTATCTCGGGGCCCACGTGGATATAGGAGCCGGAGTGTGCAGCACGCGAAATTGAAGAGCCAACTGCGTTGCAGATGCCGTAAACAAAGGCCCCTCTCTCCTTTGCAAGTTCCACTGCGGCAAGGGTATCTGCAGTCTCACCCGATTGAGATATGGCTATTACAATATCGTCCGGGTAGATAACCGGGTTACGGTACCTGAACTCCGATGCATACTCTACCTCCACCGGAATCCTGCATAAAGACTCAAGGATATGCTCCCCAATGAGTGCAGAGTGCCACGATGTCCCGCAAGCCACAATAATTATTCTCCGGGCATTCCGGAACCTCTCCCTGTTGTCAATTATTCCTGAGAGGGCAACATTTGTCCCCTCCAGATTTATCCTGCCTCGAATAGAGTCGAATATGGTTTGTGGCTGCTCAAAGATCTCCTTTAACATAAAGTGTTCGTAACCGCACTTCTCAAGCTGCGAAAGGGTTAGGTCAAGTTTCACCACAACCGGCAGGAGCTCCTCGTTACTGAGATTTACAACTTTGAGCCCCTCTTTTAGGTCAATTACCACAATCTCTTCGTCGTTGATATAGGTCACAGATGAGGTGTGCTCTATGATTGCAGATGCATCCGATGCAATAAAGTACTCATTGTCTCCAATACCCACAACCAGCGGGCTGCTCTTTCTTGCGGCAATTATACAACCGGGGTTGCTCCTCTCAATTATTGCAATCGCATAACTGCCCACCACTCTGCTCAAAGCTATCTGCACAGCAGGAAGCAACCCAACCCCCTCGCTCTCCCTCACATACTCTATAAGCTGCACAAGAACCTCGGTATCGGTTGTACTCTTGAACTCATATCCGTTTTGAATAAGCATCTGCCGCAATGGAGAGTAGTTCTCAATAATCCCGTTGTGGATGAGTGCTATCTTCTCGGAAGATGAGTAGTGGGGATGGGCATTAACCCTGTTTGGTTCTCCGTGGGTTGCCCAGCGGGTGTGAGCTATGCCTGTATGGCCATCTGTTGGTTTATTGTGCATAAAGCACTCCAGATCTGCCACTTTACCCTTTGTTTTATAGATATTTATCTCCCCCGAAGAGTTAATTAGTGCAACCCCGGCGCTGTCGTAGCCCCGGTATTCAAGACGCTTTAAACCATTGATTAGGATTGGACACGCGTTGCGTTGTCCGATATATCCGACTATTCCACACATATGAATGTTGTATTAAAGTGTGGATAGTCTTGAAAGCAGCTCTCCGGCCAGGGCAGATTTCACCTCAATGTGCTCACGAACTGCAGATATAAAGGGGTTGCTTTCGAACTCACCCCTTACCGACTCAAAGTCTTCGAGTTTCTCCATCTCCGACCCATCTACACCAAAGCCAATCATAGATGTGATTGAGAACTCCTTCATAGCGTCTTTGTACAGCATCTCGTCCAGAGTTACTACAGACTCGCGCCAGCTCTCCACCAGCGATCGAATCTCATCTGCAGTTATCTTTGAGAGATCTATGTTGTAGTATCTCTGCATTGTGATATATGCCCAGCTCCACTCCATATCGTAGTAATCCCGATGTAACTCCCTGAACCGCTCCTCTATCTTACAAAGAGTTATCTGCCCGCTCTCTACCTGCTCAATAATTCTATCAACCTCAGATTTTGGGACAATAAGACCCGAGAGGTCTACCCACTCACCCTCACCTAATTTATGAGTTGGTTTAAGCTGCTCTCTTACCTGATCTATGTTTTCGAAATTAGTCTTTTCCAGCCTCTTTATAAGTGAGTTGCCAAAGAATTTATTGATCGCTTTCTCGTAAAGAGTGATTCCGTTTCTCAGAGATGAGTTTTTGATTTTTGAACTTCTGTAGGTGTATGTTTCGGAGGTCTCACCGGAGACAACTCTCAACTCTGTAAGAATACTCCTGCCACGTATCATCTTCTGGATTGTGTAGGGGCTAAGCAGATTATAGTTGATCATATCCAGCAGCTGCGGG
>JAUYTH010000024.1 GCA_030695165.1 Bacteroidales bacterium | reverse complement strand
CTTCCGGAACTATACAAATAATTCTGTACAAATTGTTGTATAACAATGAGTAATGCTGTGTTTGCAGCTAATATGTACCACAGCAAAGTGCCGTCATTAAGAAATATTCCTTTTACTCTGGAGAGAAGGTGCTTTACTCCTGAATTTGAGTTAAAGAGACTAACATCTTCAAGGGAAAGATTGAAATATTTGTTGTTTAGATATATAAATGACAGAATCAATAGTGCAGATGCACAAAGAGATACAACAATTATCTGAATTGTTTCATCTAGTCTCTCTCTTCTTACCCTCTCTGACTCAATTTTTGATGAGACTCTCTCCGCAAAAGAGAGTGGAACAGATTTGTTATTGATTTCATTAAGAAGATCCCTCAACAACTCATCTTTTTCATACTTTTCATCCATAACTTACCTCCATTTTTCCATCCACCATTTCGCCCATTCTCTTTTTAATTCGGTGGAGTTTTACTTTTACATTTGACTCTCTTGTGCCTGTGATATCTGATATCTCTTTAATGCTCTTTTCGTGATTATAAAACAGAGCAATTAAAAACCTCTCAGATGGGTCGAGCGAGGACAACAATCTGTTTAGTAACTCAAATCTCTTCTCTTTGATATATCTGTCTTCTTCAGAGATATCGGTGCAATTATTTGATTCGATTTGTGCACTTTCAATTGGTACGAAGTTAACTTTTTTTAATCTGGTTCTTGATATTGACATATTATAGGCTATTCTAAAGAGCCAGGTTGATAGAGAAGAGTCCCCCCTGAATTTATTTAGAGAGAAAAATGCTTTTACAAATACATCCTGAGCCAACTCCTCAGCATCCTCTTTGCAGGGTATCACCCCTCTTATTACAGAGAGCACTCTGGGAGAGTACTCCTCTACAATAACCTTGTAAAGCTCCTGGTTGCCGTTACGGATTAACTCTATTATATGCTGCTCCTCTTCTCTTTTCATTCTGCTATTAGACGCATCTCTAAACTAATGGTTACAAATCTGTAACCTTTTTTATATTATATCGTCAAAATAGCAAAACAAAATTACTTTTTAATTTAAAATTTGACAATATGATGGAATTTATCTCAATTCCGGTTACATTCGGAATAGGCGCCTATGCTTTTTACAAACTTGTAGAGCTCTTTGCAAGAAAAAAAGAGAGGATTATGATTATAGAAAGACTCTCTCAAATTAGCAGCACAAATATTGAAAACCTCGATATTTCAAGAATTTTTGGAGATGGAAAGAGCTTTAGCAACAAATTTTTAGCTCTTAGAATTGGATCTTTGCTTATGGGGCTTGGGCTTGGTCTGTTGGTAGGTATTGGAATAGCAAACAATATTTATGGAGTCTCCAGCTCTATCTCTTACGAGACCCTGCAATCTATGAGTGTTGTTTATGGAGCCTCTACACTATGCTTTGGAGGCCTTGGCCTTATTATAGGATTTATTGTTGAAGCAAAAATGTCTAAGGATAAATAATCAATATCAGCTTTCCACGCATAAGTGTCGACTGTATATTAAAAATGAGGCTGCCCACTTTTTTAGACAGCCTCATTTTATGTTTTATTAGACACTAACCCAGCAGAATTCCGGTTCCCCTTGTACCATTCTTAAATAAAAGGGCGTGATTTTTTGCCTCTCTCTTTTTCCAGTCGCCTTTGTGGTATGCATAACTGATAATAAGAGGAACAACAGTTGTTGCTTCGGCGTACACCATCTGTTCGTGGGCAGTGTCTACTTTACCCCAGGAGTTAGCCTCCTTAAGGGTAGAAGATGAACAAGCACCGTCACGAACATCTGCAACAGTTATCTGAACAGCATATTTATGCATCGGAACGTCAAATCCCAGACACTCTGCGCAAACAACAGTATCCTGAGCAAAATTCTTAGGAACTCCGCCGCCAATCATAAATAGACCGCTGCTCTTTGCAGACATCTTAACCTCTGTAAGTTCACGAAAATCTGCAACTGAGTCTATAGAGAGATATGGTTTCTCCTCTTTCATTCTCTCTACCTGATGCATTACAAGCCCGAATCCTGCGCTGCAGTCACTAAAAGCCGGAACGAAAATAGGAACATTATGTTCGTAAGCTGTCTGAATCAACGAATTCTTCTTAACAGAATTGGCAGAGAGCCATTTTCCGATCTCATAGATAAATTCTCTTGAAGAGTAAGGCCTTGGCTCAAGAGAGTCTGCAATATTTTTTATTGTTGAATCACACAATTGAAGCTCCTCTTCGTCTATATACGTATCGTATATCCTGTCTATATAGTTACCTCTCAAATGAGTGTCATCTATAAACTGAGAACCTTTGTAGTGTTTAAAGCCGAGTGCTTCAAAAAAGTCCATATCAATAATTGATGCGCCAGTAGCACATACAGCATCAATCATATTAAAGCGGATCATATCCACATAGGCCTGCATACATCCTCCTGCGGAGGTGCTGCCTGCAAGTATGAGCCAGTTAGTTGACTCTTTGTCGTTTATCATCATCTGCAGAATATCTGCAGCAGAGGCGGTATCCCTAGAGCTAAAAGACATATCGCGCATCGAATCTATTATGTATGTAGAGTCAAATGCTGTTACGTCTATGTGTTTGACAATCTCTTTTAGGAGCTCTCTCTTTGTTGGTTTCATCACGATATAATTTTCGGTTATATATACAATTAATTTTGCGCAAAGATAGATATTTTAAATTAAGAACAAGTTTTTTACTATTTTTGCCGCTAATGAATTATAACAAATAATTACACTATGTTCGACAAAAAAACAATTGAGAGATTTAATACAATTGATACTCCCTTTTACTACTATGATTTATCGCTCTTAAAACAAACTCTTGATTTATACACCACTGAGCTAAGAAAATATAAGTTCCAAGCACACTATGCATTTAAAGCAAATGCTAATTCAAAAATCCTGGATATCATAAAAGAGTATGGTCTGGGAGCAGATTGTGTTAGCGGAAACGAGGTCTCTTTAGCTTTAAGATCTGGATTTGACCCCAAAAAGGTGGTTTATGCCGGAGTTGGAAAATCGGACAAAGAGATTGAGACTGCTCTTGCAGGTGATATTTTCTCCTTTAATTGTGAATCAATTCCTGAGATTGAGGTTATAGATTCCATTGCAAAGAAGATGGGAAAAACTGCCTCTATATCCTTAAGGATCAATCCGGATATAGATGCTCACACTCATAGGTATATATCAACCGGGCGTTCGCAGGACAAATTCGGCATAAGTCACTGGATGTTCGACGATGTACTGAGTGCAATTGCAAAGTGTTCCAACATTAAGCTTACAGGGCTACACTTCCACGTAGGGTCTCAGATAACAGATATGAATGTCTTTGATATGTTGGCTAAAAGGGTAAACGAGATCTCGGCCAATTTTAAGGATAAGGGTGTAAGAATCGAGAATCTTAATCTGGGCGGAGGGCTTGGAATTGACTATAATGATCCGGATTTTGCCCCGATTTCTGACTTTGCAGCCTATTTCTCGATTATTGATAAGAAATTGATAAAAGAGCCATACCAACAGATACATTTCGAACCAGGTAGAGCAATTGTAGCTCAATGTGGTTCCCTGATATCAAGAGTTCTCTATGTAAAGCTCGGGAAGGGGAGGAAGTTTGCAATTCTGGATGCAGGTATGAACGATCTCATTAGACCTGCACTTTACCATGCATCCCATAAAATAGAGAATCTTACATCTGCAGGAAGGAATATGAGATACGACGTTGTTGGACCAATTTGTGAGTCCAGCGATTTCTTTGCAAAGAACCTTCTGCTTCCTGAAACTAAGCGGGGTGATATTATTGCTATTAGATCTGCCGGTGCATACGGGCAGGTTATGGCAATGAGATATAATCAAAAGGATCTGGCACCAGATTACTATTCCGAATAATTTTTTAAAATCTTAAATACTATGGCAAGAGTCAGCTCTAAAGAGAGATATGTAACCAAAGTCTATGACCTTTTTCGTAAAAAAGGGTTGAAACTCACAATGGATGATATTGCAGCCGAACTTAAACTTACTAAGAAGACCCTTTACAATAATTTCAACTCTAAGGAGGAGTTAATGAGAACTGTAATGCAGTTCATAATTGAAGATATTGAGTTCAAAATAAACCTCTCTCTTAGTCAGGGGAAAAATGCAATTGAGGCCCTATTTCATACAAGCAGTATGATGAATAAGACACTCGAGCAGATAGGTCCACTTCTGCTTACAGATTCTTCAAGATACCTCCCCGATCTTAAGGTGTTGGACCACTCAAACAGAGTAAGTTTCTATTCCAGAATAATATACGAAAATCTGGAGAGGGGTATGGCAGAGGGTCTTTATAGAGTAGATCTCAATAAAGATCTTACATCACTCTTTTTTACATCTGCAATGGCAAAGATTTACTCCTGGAACGGCTCATATATCTATCTTAAAGATCCGTTTCTTTTTCATTCCGAACTCGTCAGGTATCACCTAGAGTCTGTTGTAAACGAAGATGGAAGAAAAATCCTAAGGTCATATGTGCAAAAATGACTATTTTTGCAGCCTAATTTTTTAAAAGATGTTTGAAAATTTAATAGATAGACTGGAGAGCTCCTTTAAACTCCTTAAGGGTGAGGGTAGGATAACCGAGATAAATGTTGCCGAAACGCTTAAAGAGATAAGGAAAGCGCTGCTGGATGCCGACGTGAGCTATAAGATTGCAAAGAATTTTTGCGACGATGTTAAACAAAAAGCACTGGGCCAGGATGTTCTTAAGGCTGTAAGGCCAGGTCAGATGATGACCAAGATTGTTCACGACGAGCTCACTTTGCTTATGGGTAGCGAAGCGTCAGATATATCGATAAAAGGGAATCCCGGAATTGTTTTGGTTGCAGGTCTTCAAGGCTCTGGAAAGACCACCTTCAGCGGTAAGCTTGCTCTAAATTGCAAATCAAAAAGGGGTCTCAAGACACTTTTGGTGGCGTGTGATGTATATCGTCCTGCAGCGATTGAACAGCTTAAAATTCTGGGTAATCAGGTTGGAGTCGATGTTTACAGTGAGGAGGGGGTAAAAGATCCTGTCAAAATTGCAAAAAATGCAATATCAAAGGCAAAGCTTGAGGGGTACTCGCTTGTGATAATTGACACTGCCGGTCGGCTTGCTATAGACGAAGAGATGATGCAGGAGATTGCAGCTGTAAAAAAAGCTGTCAACCCTACTGAGACTCTCTTTGTAGTTGACTCGATGACCGGACAGGATGCTGTGGAGACTGCAAAAACATTCAATGAAAGACTTAATTTTGACGGAGTCGTTCTAACCAAACTGGATGGAGATACCAGAGGTGGAGCTGCTCTCTCAATTAAAGCTGTAGTCAACAAACCTATCAAGTTTGTCTCTTCCGGTGAGAAGATGGAGGCTCTGGATGTATTTCACCCAAAAAGGATTGCAGACAGAATTCTTGGTATGGGAGACGTTGTCTCTCTTGTAGAGAAGGCACAGGAGCAGTTCAACGAAGAGGAGGCAAGAAAACTTCAGAAAAAGCTGGCCAAAGACCAGTTTACTTTGAGTGATTTTTTTAGCCAGATTCAGCAGATAAAGAAGATGGGCAACATCAAGGATCTTGCCTCTATGATTCCCGGAATGGGTAAAATGCTTAAGGATGTAGAGATGGATAACTCTGCATTTAAAAGTATTGAGGCAATAATCCAGTCTATGACACAAGTTGAAAGAGATAACCCGGCAATTCTTAACGGAAGCAGGAGAAAGAGGATTGCAGATGGCAGTGGTACCTCAATTGCCGAGATTAATAGACTTATCAAGCAGTTTGACGATACCAGAAAGATGATGAAAAATATGTCCGGAGGCGGTGCTGCTAAGGCTGCAAGAGCTATGGGATCACTCAGGAAAAGGTAAAAAATATTCACAACTACAGATATGGTAATTTTAGACGGAAAGGCGACTGCCGATATAATTAAAGGCGAAATAGCACTGCAAGTAGAGAGTATTATGAAAAAAGGGGGTAAAAAGCCCCATCTTGCTGCTATTCTTGTAGGAGATGACGGTGCTTCTCAAACATATGTAGGTCATAAAGAGAGATCCTGCAAACAGGTGGGTTTTGACTCAACACTTATCCGATTTCCTGCAGAGATTTCTCAGGAAATACTTCTTGCAGAGATTTTAAAAATAAACAATAATC
>JAUYTH010000012.1 GCA_030695165.1 Bacteroidales bacterium | reverse complement strand
AGGCAAGAGCAGCATCCATATTATCTTTATTCTCTCCGAATATCTCTACTATACCTGTACTGTCTTTCTCTGTAATGGTAATGGTAGTATCTGTGGTTTTCTGAATCTCCTGAATAACCTTTCCGCCAGTACCTATAACTGCACCAATAAACTCTTGAGGAATTATTAGTGAAACTATTCTAGGAGTGTGAGGTTTAAGCTCTGCACGAGGTGCGTCCAGAGTCTTGTTCATCTCTCCAAGAATATGGAGACGACCCTCTTTTGCCTGCTCAAGAGCTTTCTCAAGAACTTCATAAGAGAGACCATCCACCTTAATATCCATTTGAGTGGCTGTTATACCATCTTTTGTACCTGTAACCTTAAAGTCCATATCGCCCAGGTGATCTTCGTCCCCCAGAATATCTGAAAGTATTGCGTAACGACCATCTTTACCCTCAGATATAAGACCCATTGCAATACCCGATACAGGCTTCTTAATTTGAATACCTGCATCCATCAGAGCAAGCGTTCCGGCACAAACCGTAGCCATTGACGAAGACCCGTTAGACTCCAGAATGTCAGAAACAATTCTTACAGCATAAGGATTATCTTCTCCAACAGGTACAACATATTTAAGAGCTCTCATAGCGAGATTTCCGTGCCCGATCTCTCTGCGGCCTGTTCCTCTGTATGGTTTTGCATCTCCCGTTGAGAATGGAGGGAAGTTGTAATGAAGTACAAACTGCTCAGAACCCTCAACCAGAACTTCGTCAACAGATTTCATATCCAGACGGGTTCCAAGAGTCACAGTTGTAAGAGACTGAGTCTCTCCGCGGGTAAATACTGCAGATCCGTGTGTTGCAGGAAGATAGTCAACCTCACACCAGATAGGTCTTATCTCGTTAGTCTTTCTTCCGTCAAGACGTACAGCTTCGTTAAGGATCAGGTTTCTCATCGCCTCTTTCTCAACCGAGTGGTAGTATCTCTCCACCATCTCTTTCTTCTGGTCGCGCTCCTCCTCAGGAAGTGATGCAATAAACTCCTCTTTGAGAGCTTTAAATGCATTAATCCTGTCGTGTTTAGCGCTAGGATCTTTTGCAATAATGTAACATTTATCGTAACAGAATTTGTGAACAGATGCTTTAAGATCTGCATCATTAACTTCGTGGCAATACTCTGCTTTAACAGTTTTTCCTGTCTCCTCCATAAGCTCAACCTGAGCCTGGCACTGGATAATAATCTCCTCGTGAGCAAATTTGATTGCCTCAAGCATCGCTGCTTCGCTAACCTCTTTGAACTCACCCTCAACCATCATTATATTGTCCAGCGTACCGGCAACCATAATGTCAATATCGGAGAGCTTAAGTTCATCGAAAGATGGATTAACCACAAGCTTACCGTCAATTCGTGCTACCCTAACCTCAGATATTGGTCCGTTGAACGGAATATCACTTACTGCAAGAGCTGCAGAAGCAGCAAGGCCTGCAAGAGCATCGGGCATTATATCTTTTTCTGCAGAGATCAGGTTTACGGTTACAAACACCTCTGCGTGGAAATTATCCGGGAAAAGTGGGCGAAGTGCCCTGTCTATCAATCTGGAAACAAGAATCTCCGAATCGTTTGGACGTCCCTCTCTTTTGAGGAAACCACCGGGATATCTTCCGGCTGATGCATACTTCTCTTTGTACTCTACTGAGAGTGGCATAAAATCTACACCCTCCTTAGCCTCTTTGGCAGCGACAACTGTTGCAAGCAACATAGTCTTGCCCATTTTAACAACCACAGAGCCGTCTGCCTGTTTTGCAAGTTTTCCGGTCTCAATTTCGATTGTTCTACCATCTCTTAAATGGATGGTTTTTGTAATAACATTCATATTTTACTCTATGCGATCCGGCTCTCCCAGTGAGAGTTGATTAATAATTCTGGTTCAGCTACAAACTCCTGTCCCGGATTGCTTTATTTAACAGGAGATGTAATTCAAAAAAAGGTGCCTTGTGGCACCTTTAAGCTTTATTTACGAAGGCTAAGTGCCTTCACTATGTTTCTGTATCTCTCAATGTCTGTCTCCTTAAGGTAATCCAGTAGACGAC
>JAUYTH010000005.1 GCA_030695165.1 Bacteroidales bacterium | reverse complement strand
GGTCAACTGCCAAACGGATGGACATATCGTTTCTCCATTTCACAATCATTTGATCTAAATAAAATCAACTACTCCGAAGATGGGGTTAATCCTGAGATTTTTTGGGAACTTAACTGGTGGGATCTTCGCAAAGACGAAATAATTGAGAGAGCCGCCTTGTATATAAACACAAGGTGAGACCTCCGTAATGTTTGCTCAGTTTTATTTTTTTTGTACCTTTGGTTGTATGGCTCCCCAATTTAGGCTCCCACCAGGAAGAAACTAAAAATACAATATATGAGGGCAGAAAAACATTTGTTGTCAGACTCGGCCGAATGGATGACAAACTCTGAGTTCGTTGACAAAGATGGTAATATCTTAAGAGCTATAGGAGAGGCAAAAATTGTTGTAGAGGGTCCCGAAATCACTAACGAGACCTGGGCCTGTGTAGAGGGTAAAAAAATTTGCAACTGCTATAGAATTGAAAAAGAGTCAGATCTCAAATACCGCTTTGAGTGCCAGAACCCGGAACTCGGGAAACAGACAGGCGATTTCAATGTAGACAGAAACATTGTCTACTCTAAATTCACTGTGAATGACTCCTCTTTAAACGGGTTTGAGATTATCGTACAAGATGACGATGAGTGTACAATTTACGGGACACTTTATGATGGCCCGAATCTTCTCAACACCTGGAGAACCATAATGGTTAAGATGCAGTAGTGCAACCTGAATTTCTCTTTGCTATATCGCTAAAGCTCTTTGCTTACATGCATTTACTTCTTTTCCTATTGATGTTTTCCATTGTTGTGCCATACCACTTAATAACCAATGTTTTATGACCGTTTGTTAGCATCTGTTTATTTCATACTTTTCAATACCTTTTCCAAAATCAAATTAAATACAGTTGGTTTTTCTATCATTGGATAATGTCCTGTTGCAGCGATAGTTTGAAGATGAATATTGTCTAATAGTTTTTGCCTATAGGTAAATGTTGCCGAGAGCAAAATATAAGTACCCGGCATTACCTTATTGATGTCTTGAATCGGTTGCCCAGATAAGAGAATGACAGTCCGGCAGAAAGCTCCATGAGCTTGAACTGCAGTTCGAAAAGTGCGACCTTGTAATTTGTGATGAGTTCGGATATATCTCTTTCGACAAGGAGGGTGAAGAGGCTCTTTTCGACCACATATCATTTTGAAAATCCCCTTTTATTTTATCAAATTTACCCCTAGTAATAGAGCCAGTATCCAAATATTCAATTTCTTCATATGGATAATCCGAATTAATACTTCTTTTTCGGTTTTAACTGTTTGGGATCTTTTGTATTTTCAAGTTTTTTTATACTCTCAGTCACTGGCAGGTTTTCGGGCATTTCGCCACCAAGTTCCTGAATGGTTTTACGAACTTTTTTACCTACTTCGTAATGCGTTTGGTTGGCTTTAAGTTTTCCTTTAATTTTTTCCCGTTTTAGTTTTTCTTCGGTTTGTGTAGCACGAAACAAGTTCGCTGCCAACTCAGTACTTCCCATATGGTCAAGAATCTGCTGGCTTTTCTTTAACCCTTTCCGTTTGTGGATGGCTCTGGCATCCAGCCCTCCATACAAACCCATATATCCATGGTTTTGGAATATGGCATAATCTACCGACTCAATAACCCCGGCATCTTTTGCTGCTGCGGCAAGCTGTGTATTATGCTTTGCCACTTCATTTCGGAGAAATAACCGTTTTTCGTCTTCGGTACTTAAACGGTTGTACTCATCCATTTGTCGAATTTCCTGCAAACGGGTTTGCACCGCAAAATAAGTCTGACCCAAGGCAACAACCTCCTTACCCGGGTCGGCATTTTGCACTATCAGATAACAGGCATAGCGCGAAAGTTTAACACTATCTACTTCTCGTTGCGCAGTTTTACCAAGGGTTATCATTTCGAGGATATCCTCGAAATGATCGGCCACTTTCTGTCCGCTATTAACACACGCTTCTTTTGCCCGTTCTATAACAGGAATAAAATGTCGGTATTCCGAATATTCCAATACTTTGGATAAATCTCTGGAACTCCAAAATTCATTGTCATTTTCGTCGGTCTGCCTTATTTGTTCGAAAAGGCTATGGTGTTGTTTGGTAAGTTCTTTTGACATAGGTTAATAATTAATTTTTGAAAGTTTCGCAGTAATAATTTTATTCAGGCGGGCCTCTTCTTTTAATAGCTCTTACGGTTCAGTTTTCAGTGTTGCAAACAATTCTTCAAAAGCATCAGAGATGTATTTTAGAAAAATCTAACCTAAAACTATATGCTTATATTCTGCTGTATTAATATTTTTTCTCAACTTGTCTGCTGCTTTCCAGAGTTGTTTTTCTAAAGGTTCTTCTGTTCTGTCGTCTGTTGGTTAGCATAGTAGTCAATTCGTTTGTTACGTGCTTTTATGAAGTCCATTACTCCTTTTTTGTAAATAAAATATTCTTCAATGCTCGAAAATATTGGTTTAGTTTTGAAATTGTTAAACGGTAAGTAAAACTTAATATTTTCACTCTCGTCAACAAGGTCGTTGAGTAAAAAGAAGTCAATGTAACCTTTAAAGTTCTCAAACAAGTCAAAGAAGTTCATGTATCTTAAAAATGTGTCATAAAGTGGGCTTTGTTGTCCTGAGTAAAATAGTCTGATACATTCTAAAGTTAGGTCAAACCTGTCGTCTATTAAGCTGTTTACACCACGAGCTTGATTTATTGTGTGTTTTCCGTCAAAACGATTGTATGGGAAAAGAGTGTATGCTCCAATTGTCGAACCTGTGTCAAATAGTTCTTTTACTTCGTGTTGAACTTGCTGTGTCAACCAAGTCTTGCGTTTATGACTTCTGTAAGAGTGTGTAATAGCATCACTTCCTAATAAATATTCTCCAAGTTCTGATTTATGATATAAATACGCCCCGCTTTTTTTGTCTGTCAGGTCAAAGAGTTTGCCATTTAGTAACTTTTTACTCCATAACATTTTATGGTAGGAGCGAAGTGTCGGACTTGTGCTGTCCGGGTCGCCACCATTTGCGTCTGTATAAACGTTAAATGTTATGTCTATTGTCATTATTTCTGTAGTGTTACTCTTTTCGAAAATTGAGTTGTCCGGATCATTTGCGTGTAGGGCTCTGTAAAGTTATGATTTTTATGTATTTCAACAAAATTTTTGTATTGAAATACAAAAAAAACTATTTTTAGATAAATGACGTTTAATCTGATTATCAGTATGGTTAGCAGAAATCCAATGCCGGTGGGGCTTTCAGGGATTTTTGCCGAATATCAATCTTATAAAGAGAGCTCTTTATGGGTTCAAATTTTTTGTACCTTTGGTTCAGAGCTTTATTTATACATACTCTCATAATGACACCAATAAGAATCTTCATATCTGCTCTGCTCCTGCTCTTCTCTCTATCTGCCAAATCACAGCTAAAAGGTGTTTGGCTCACCAATGTGTGCAGCGATGTGCTGGACTCCAGGGCAAACATCATCGAAGCGGTTGAGTTATGCCGGGAGGTTGGCATCAACCATATTTTTGTGGTTACCTGGAACAGGGCAGCAACCACATATCCGAGCAAAGTTGCAGCATCGCTCACCGGGATTGAGATCGAGCAGAGGTTTGCGGGAAGAGATCCGCTCAGAGAGCTCATAGAGGAGGCCCATAAAAGGGGTATCAAGGTGCACGCTTGGTTTGAGTTTGGCTTCTCCTGCTCCTATATGCAGGAGGATGGTGGTGTAATCATAAGAGAAAAACCACACTGGGCTGCAAAGGATATAGAGGGCAAGCTGGTCTCAAAGAACAATTTTCAGTGGCTCAACCCTTTTCATCCACAGGTACAGGAGTTTATGATTGACCTTATAAGGGAGGTTGTAATCAACTACAACATAGACGGCATCCAGGGAGACGACAGACTTCCGGCACTCCCCTCAATCGGCGGGTACGACCCCTATACGGTAGAGCTCTATAAAAAAGAGCATAACAACAATCTCCCCCCATCCAACTACAGAGATAGCTCCTGGGTTAACTGGCGTGCAGATAAACTTACACAATTTCTGGGAAGGCTATACAGAGAGATCAAAGAGATCGACCCGCAGATTATTGTTAGTATGGCTCCCAGTATCCACCCGTGGGCAAAAGAGGAGTATCTGCAAGATTGGCCCGAGTGGCTGGAGAGAGGCTATTGCGATATTATAATCCCCCAGGTGTATCGCCACACAATTGAGGCATACAAAACAACTCTCGACGCACAACTAAAATATCTAAGGGAAGTGGATAGAGAAAGGTTTTACCCGGGTGTTCTTATTCAGGTAGAGGATAACGTTGTGCCATCCCAAAAGATGTTTGAAGAGATGATCCAATATAACCGAAAAAAGGGGTTTAACGGGGAGACCCTCTTCTATTACGAAGGGCTTAAGCACTTTAAGGATATACTCATAAAATACAAGTAATTGCAACAAACTAAAACCAATATGGAAAAAACTTCAAACTTTAGGGCAAACTTTACGCTTATAACGCTACTCTTCTTTATGTGGGGCTTTATAACCTGTATGAACGATATTCTAATCCCATATATGAAGACACTCTTTAAGCTTACCTATGCACAGGCGATGCTCATTCAGTTTGCTTTCTTCGGGGCATATTTTGTAGGCTCTCTAATCTACTTTATTGTCTCTTCATTTATTGGAGATCCAATCCAAAAGATAGGCTACAAAAAAGGGATTATAGCCGGGCTTGTCACATCTGCCATTGCCTGCCTGCTATTCTACCCCGCAGCACATTACCATCAGTACAGCTTCTTCCTCATTGCACTCTTTGTGCTTGGACTTGGTTTTACAATGCTGCAGATTGCCGCCAACCCATACGTTGCAATTCTTGGCCCAGCCTCCACAGCATCTTCAAGGCTAAACCTCTCTCAAGGGTTTAACTCTTTCGGGACCACAATAGCTCCAATAATCGGCGGTTACCTTGTCTTCCAGCACTTTTCCCAAAGTGGAGTCCATATCCCATACTTTATCTTCGCAGCAATCTTTATTGTGCTTGCCATTATCTTCTCTGTAGCCAAACTCCCCGCTCTAACCACACAGGAGGAAGTTGTTAAAGGGGCAGGCGCTCTCAGATACACGCAGTTGTCGCTGGGGGCAATTGCAATCTTTTTCT
>JAUYTH010000341.1 GCA_030695165.1 Bacteroidales bacterium | reverse complement strand
CACGATATTTGCAACCCTTGAAAAAATATTAAATTTTACGATATACAATGGCACGAGTTTGTCAAGTTACAGGAAAAAAAAGGATGATTGGGAACAATGTTTCTCACTCTAAGCGCAGAACAAAGCGTGAGTTTGCCCCTAATCTTCAGAATAAGCGTTTTTGGTTAGAGGAGGAGAGTAGGTTCGTGAGCCTTAAGGTTTCGGCCGCAGGGATGCGCACAATAAATAAAAAAGGCCTTAGCGCTGTTCTAAAAGATGCAAAGGCAAAAGGTTTTCTTAATGTGGTTTAAATATTAAAGCAATATGGCAAAGAAAGGTAATAGGGTTCAGGTGATTCTGGAGTGCACCGAGCAAAGAGAGAGTGGTGTACCAGGTATTTCCAGGTATATAACTACCAAGAACAAGAAGAATACTACCCAGCGCCTGGAGCGTAAAAAATATAATCCTTATCTGAAGAAAGTTACTCTTCATCGCGAGATTAAATAAGAACAATTTAAAAAAGATATAAAATGGCAAAGAAAGTAGTTGCTACATTCGGCGGGGGAAAAGGAACAGGTAAGACAAGTGTGAAATGCATTCGTATGGTTCGTTCAGACCGTAGCGGTTCTTACGCATTCAAAGAGGAGATGATTCCGGTTGATGGCGTAAAGGAGTTTTTCAGCAAGAAATAATCAGCTGTAATAATAGATTTTTGAAAGAGGGTGGCTTTTAGCCACTCTTTTTTTGTATCTTTGAAAGTTTAAAAATTCACTATGGCAATTTTCGGATTATTCGGCTCAAAATCAAAACAGGAGAGAAGCGCTCTTGAACAGGGGCTGGAGAAGACTAAATCCGGTATATTTGAGAAGCTTGCAAGAGCTGTTGCCGGTAAATCCAAGGTAGACGAAAACACCCTGGACGATATCGAAGAGGCTCTAATTGCATCTGATATCGGAGTTGAGACAACACTACGTATAATTGAGAGGTTAGAGGAGAGGGTGTCGAGGGATAAGTTTCTGAATTCCACAGAGCTTAGTGTAATATTAAGAGAGGAGATAGAGGCTCTGTTAAATATCGATGAGAATTTTAAGGAGGAGGAGCCGTTTGACTTTTCCATCAAACCTTACGTTATAATGGTTGTGGGTGTTAACGGAGTGGGTAAGACAACAACCATCGGTAAACTTGCGGCCAGGCTAAAAGCTTCCGGTAAAACAGTCATTCTTGGTGCTGCCGACACATTTCGTGCAGCAGCTATTGAGCAGCTCACAATCTGGAGTGAAAGGGCAGGGGTACCTATTGTAAAACAGAAGATGGGTGCAGATCCCGCCTCAGTTGCTTTCGATACTATCTCATCTGCAATATCACAGAATATAGATGTAGTTTTGATTGATACTGCCGGCAGGCTTCATAATAAGGTCAACCTTATGAATGAGCTTACAAAGATTCGTAATGTAATGAGAAAGATTATTCCGGATGCACCTCACGAGGTGTTGCTTGTTCTGGATGGCTCTACCGGCCAGAATGCATATCAGCAGGCAAAGGAGTTTACAAAAGCTACAGATGTTACCGCTCTTGCCGTTACAAAATTGGACGGAACCGCCAAAGGTGGTGTAGTGATAGGTATATCAGATCAATTCAGGATTCCGGTAAAGTTTATAGGTGTGGGCGAAAAGATAGAAGATCTTCAGGTATTCAACAAAAAAGAGTTTGTTGAGTCACTATTTACTTCACAAAAATAGATTCCAATAACTATTTTGAATAATAATTTCATAGAATGAAAATCTCATATAATTGGCTTAAGAGGTACATAGATACCAATATTGCTCCGGTTGAGCTTGAAAAAATATTAACCTCGATAGGGCTTGAGGTTGAGGCAATGGAGGAGGTAGAGGATATTCCCGGTGGGCTTGCCGGTGTAGTGGTAGGAGAGGTTGTCGAGTGCTCCAAACATCCGGACGCAGATAAACTAAGCCTTACTCAGGTAAATATTGGAAGTGAAGATTTGCTTTCAATCGTATGCGGTGCACCAAATGTTGCTGCAGGCCAGAAGGTTCTGGTTGCTACAGTTGGTACCACTCTCACATTCACCGGTGGAGATATTGTAAAGATAAAGAGGTCTAAGATAAGAGGGGTTGAGAGTATGGGGATGATATGTGCAGAGGATGAGTTGGGGATTGGCACCTCTCACGACGGAATAATGGTGCTTCCGCAGGATTCGGTAATTGGTACATCTGCAAAGGATTATCTCAAACTTGAGAGTGATACAGTATTTGAAATAGGGCTAACTCCAAACCGTATTGATGCTGCATCACACATTGGAGTTGCAAGGGATCTCTATGCATATCTTAAATACCACGGATACAATGTAACCTTTAACACACCATCTGTTAGTGACTTTGAGTCTCTGACAAGAGGTAACTCACTTAGGCCTGCACAAGTTGTGCTGGAGGCTCCGGAGGGTGCTCCAAGATACTATGGGCTCACGTTCGAAAATGTAAAGGTAGAGCAGTCACCCGAGTGGTTGCAAAAGGCATTAAGATCTGTCGGGCTAAGGCCAGTTAACAATGTCGTAGATATTACCAACTATATTCTGCAGGAGGTAGGGCAGCCTCTTCACGCATTTGACTACAATATGATAGAGGGGGCAAAGGTGGTTGTGAGAAGAGCAAAGCAGGGAGAGAATTTTATAACTCTGGACGGAGTAAAAAGAGAGATGAGTGCAGATGATCTTATGATATGCGATGCAGTAAAACCAATGTGTCTGGCAGGGGTTTTCGGCGGAGAGAGGTCGGGAGTGACCGCTTCTACAACAGCTGTTTTCCTGGAGAGTGCATATTTTAACCCGGTATCTATTAGAAAGAGCTCTAAGAGGCACTCTCTCAAAACAGATGCTTCATTCAGATATGAGAGGGGTGCAAATCCCGAGATTATTCCCTATGCGATGATGAGGGCAGCCTCAATGCTGCAGGAGCTTACCGGGGCAAAAATTGTGGGTGAGGTGGTTAAGGCATACCCTACTCCAATTGAGAGAGCCAAGATCTCTCTGGATTTTGAGCGGATGGAAGATCTTATAGGCAAAAGAATTGGCGGTGATGAGATTGTGAGGATACTGCAATGTCTAGATTATGAAATTGTTAGCAACAATAGTGAAGGGGCGGAGATTTCGGTGCCCGGTTACAGAGTAGACGTTACTAGAGAGTGTGATGTGGTTGAGGATGTTTTAAGAATCTACGGATATAACAATATCGAGTTGCCTCAGAGGATGAGCGCATCTCTTGCACCTGGTGTAAAGCCGGACCCTGAAAGAGTGAGGGAGCTTACAGCAAATCTTCTTGTTAACAACGGCTTTTATGAGATGATGAACAACTCTCTCACAAAAGGGGACTATTACACAAAGTTAAAGAGCTTCCCGGCAGAAAATCTTGTTAAGATTATGAACCCGCTCAGCTCAGACCTCAACTCTATGAGGCAGACGCTTTTGCTTAATGCACTTGAGGTTGTAGCATACAATATAAACAGACAGCATACAGAGCTTAAACTATTCGAATTCGGGAATGTCTATTCGTTTATAAATGGCTCATATTCACAAGATTTATCTGCCTATAAAGAGTCAGCTAAGCTCTCTCTGGTTTTGACCGGCCAGGGATACCCATATTGGAGAGGTAGGGTAGATGCCGGTTCATATTTTATGTTAAAGGGTTACCTTGAGGCAGTTTTAAAGAGGTTTGGAGTTGAGTTATTCGATATGGAGTACTCGGCAGCACCTTCTGATATCTTTGCAGAGGGGCTCATCTATACCACCAAAGGTGGAAAGCAGCTGGCAGTTATGGGTACTGTTTCAAACTCGTTGTTAAAGCAGTTTGATATTAAGCAGGCTGTATATGCTGCAGAGATCTCCTGGGATGTTCTTATCTCGATTGTGAAAAAACAGAGGGTTCAGTACAGCGAGATTCCAAGATTCCCTGAGGTTAACAGAGATTTGGCAATTCTGCTTGACGAGAAGATCTCGTTTGCAGATATAAGAAAATGTGCATACTCGCTTGATAAGAGACTACTTAAGGATGTTGTTCTGTTTGATGTTTACAGAGGCGAGAAGATTCCTCAGGGGAAGAAGCAGTATGCAATAAGTTTTACGCTTCAGGATAACGAAAAGACCCTAACAGATAAATATGTAGAGGAGATAATGAACAGATTTTTATCTAAGTTTGGGGAGAGTTTTGGAGCCACTTTAAGATAGATGATTTTGGAGAGGATTGGTAAATATCTGAAACTTGTGAAGTTTGCGCACACAATCTTTGCGCTCCCTTTTGCACTTATCGGGTTTGTTTTGGCTCTCAACCTCACCGGGAGTGAGTTCTCCTGGAGAGTTCTGATTCTGATTTTAATATCAATGGTCACTGCCAGAAACTCTGCAATGGGGTTTAACCGCTATATCGACAGAGAGTTTGACGCAAAAAATCCCAGAACAAAATCCAGAGAGATCCCCTCAGGAGCACTATCTGCCACTGCCGCTCTCATTTTTGTGGCAGCCAATTCGGTACTATTTCTTATTACGGCATATCTGATTAACCACCTCTGTTTTCTTCTGGCATTTCCTGCACTGATTATACTACTCGGATACAGCTATATGAAACGGGTTTCGGCCTTGTGTCACTATGTTTTGGGTCTGGCGCTTGCAATTGCCCCAACCGGCGCATATCTCAGCATTGCCGGCTCATTCCACCCGGCTCCTTTGATTCTTTCGGCTATAGTGCTGTTATGGGTGAGCGGGTTTGATATCATTTATGCCCTCTCAGATGAGGAGTTCGATAGAGAGAATGACCTGCACTCTGTTCCCCAGCTATTTGGAAAGAGATTGGGGCTCATTATATCTTCAACTGGACATCTTTTGATTTTACCTCTTCTTGCAATACTATATTTTGTTGTCAATTCCGGAGCAGATGGCCCGCTTGGATGGCTCTACATAACGGGAAGTGTTATATTTTCAATCCTGCTCCTATGGCAGCATCTAATTGTAAGCCACAAAGATCTCTCCAGGATTAATGCCGCCTTCTTTACCCTCAACGGTATAGCATCGGTTCTTTTTGCAATCTTGTTTATTGCAGATCTTATCTTGCCCGGTTAGCCCGGATGATTTATTTTGTAGTCAATCCCAGCTTTTTTTGCCTGAATTATCTGAAATCTTCTGTTGATTCTATATAGTTTGCCTTTTTTCAGGAATTTTG
>JAUYTH010000332.1 GCA_030695165.1 Bacteroidales bacterium | reverse complement strand
CGCCGGTTCCGTGTGTAATATAGAGCAGAGAGCCTTTGTCACTTCTGTATTTATCTGCCTTTAAAACTGCAGCACTGGAGCTGTAACCCTCTTGGTTATCATCCGGGTGGTCCATATATCTCTCTGTGTAGTGGCTGTCATAAAGGTGCCAATGGTATACTCCTGCGCCTGCAATACCGTATTTAAAATAATCTGCACCCTCTGTAAGAGCCAGAGCGGTCATTGTTCCTCCGTAACTGAATCCCGTTATGCCTATCTTTTCTGAATTGACATATGGAAGTGAACAGAGATACTTTGCCCAGTAGATATAGTCCTTAAGCTCGTAGTGCCCTAAATTCCTATGGATGTAGTTGATACCCTCCTTGCCACAGTGCCCCGAAGCACGGTTATCCAGAGAGACCTGAATTACACCCTCCTGCGCCCACATAATTGTATTTTTGGAAGGGTTTCGCCAGCTATCCATAACATTGGTAGAGTTGGGGCCTCCGTAGATATTTACTATAACCGGGTACTTTCTGGTTTTGTCAAAATTTTGTGGATATGTAATAGAGCCCGGGAGTTTGAATCCCTCCGGAGTTGTGATATACATCATCTCAGTAACAGGGAGGCCCTGTTTATCAAAATCTTCAGATTTACTATCGGCAATAACTCTCATTTCACCCTCCTTTACAACACCCCTTTTAGCAGCAGAGAGCAAA
This sequence comes from Bacteroidales bacterium, assembly GCA_030695165.1. Classification (GTDB taxonomy): domain Bacteria; phylum Bacteroidota; class Bacteroidia; order Bacteroidales; family UBA932; genus Bact-08. The sequence goes on along the minus strand of JAUYTH010000332.1, from coordinate 2,520 downwards.
ACCAAGCGTGAAGGAGTTGAGATGTTTGAGCACATTGCGACAACATATTTCCCGTCGGGAGAGAATAATGAAGAGGTGAAGTTAAATTCGCCCAAAGATAATTTTGTAACTCTTCTCCCCTCTTTGTCACGGGTAAGTCTGTAAATATCGTTACGGACAGATGCATCTCTTCTGGCAGTAAAGTTGATTGTTGAGCTCTCTTCGTCGATATTGATAATTTTGATACCCCAGTTCATCCCGTCTGTAAGTCTCTCCAGAACTGAACCGTCGTATGACTGATAATAGATATGCTCCCAAAGCTCAAAGTCTCTGACAAAATAGAATCCCAGTTTTCCAAACTTCATATCTGAAATCCAGTTAATCCAGGTTTTCTGATACTCTTTGTAGATCTCTCTCTTTGTTCCGTCAAAAGAGCTTACACCGTACAGGACAAGGTTGCTCTGATCTCTATCCATCCACTGAACCATAACGGTTGCACTATTATTGCTCCAGTATGGAGTTCCAAAATACTGATCTGCTTTAGGATCAAAATTTGCCCAGACAATATCTCCTCCCTCAACTGCGACAAACCCCAGTTTTGCCTCCGGATTAAGGTCACCAGCTTTGGGGTATCTTGTTCTCACCACTGTTCCGTGTTTTCCTGCAGCGTCATAGATAGGAAACATCGGCACGTTTGTATCGTCAAAACGATAAAATGCAACTCTCCTGCTGTCGGGCGACCACCAGAAGGCTCTGTACTGCCCTCCCCTTCCGAATATCTCTTCAAAATAGACCCACGATGCCCAGCCGTTGAGAATCAACTCCGAGCCGTCATTAGTGTACCTGGTCTCTTTACCTGTCGCTATCTCAATTGAGTATAGATCATTGTTTCTTGTAAATGCAACATATTTAAAATCCGGAGAGAGAGTTGGGTTTTGCTCGGTATCTTTTGTAAAGGTCACCTGTTTTTCAAGCCCTGTCAAGTCTTTGTAAAAGATATCTCCACTCTTTATAACTACAGTTGGAACTGCTTTTGGAGGAGTTGGAGAATCAATTTCAACCATTGTTCCTTTCTTGATATTGTACTCGTAGTAAATACGTTTCATCCCTTTTGTATGCAAAAGGATTATGTTATCATTGTCTTTCCAGGTTACTGGCGTAGGGATTGACTGTACAGCCATTTGTGCAAACGACATCTGAGAGAGAAAAAACAGACACAAAAAAGGTGTAAGAGTTTTTTTAGCAAGAGATTTGAAATACATATCTATTATTTGTTAACTATTTGACAAAAAAATTGTCGTCAAAATTAACAAAATAAACTTTATCCACAGCACGAGTCAGGGCAGTATATAACCATTTGAGATCTTCTGTTGTAATATCATCTCTCCAAAAAGGGTTATCAATAAAAACATTCTTCCACTGGCCCCCCTGAGATTTATGACAAGTAATAGCATTTGCGTGTTTTACCTGAAGTGCGTTATAATAGATGTCCTCTCTAACGGCATTTATCCGCTTTCTCTTAAGCTTTATGTGTGAGTAATCCTCCATTACTGCGTTGAATAGAGCTCGTTGCTGCTCTGAACTTAAACTTGCACTCTCGCTTTCAAGAGTATCCAGAATAATTCTGGCATCAATTTCAACATCGTTATAATCTGCAAATTTGAGAGTTGCACGTGCAAATGTGAGCCCGTATCTATCTTCGTAACCGGAAATTTTTACCAGCTCTGCAACATCTCCGTTAGCAATAAAGTCAATCTCTTCGATATCTTCAAGAAACTGATAGCAGTTTTTAACAATCATCAGTTTATCACCTCTGTTTACCCTCTCCTCCCTATAGAGTATCTTAGAGCGTATCCCCTGATTGTAACGGTTTGCCCTCTTATTAGAGCGACACAGAACCAAAGTCTCATCCATAGTAGATTTATCATAGGATAGAGATAGTCTTTCTAAAATATCAGCACCTGAAATCCTTTCAATATCATCAAATCCCTTTAGCTTAAGGTTTGGGTATAGAGCTTTACGGCTCTCGATAATATCTCTGATAATTGTAGCATTGAAAAGAATACCGGAGCTCTTTGCCTGCCTTACCACACTCTTTAAAAGCACATAGCAAACCTCGCCGTACCTCTGTAAGTAATCTATATTCAGCGCGTTGGATATCTCCTCTCCAACTGGAGGCAACTGTGCCGAGTCCCCTACCAGAATAAGTTTATTTCCTGTATTAGACCTCACATATTGGACAAGATCATCAATGAGGTTGCCGCTCCCGAAAAGAGCGGAGTCACCAATCCCCGATGAAATCAAAGATGCCTCATCCACTATAAATATTGTATCTCTGTATTTATTGATATCCAAAGTAAACTGACCAATCCCCTCTTTAACAGATTTTTGTCTGTAAATCTGTTTGTGAATTGTCCACGCCTTGCACCCGGTGTATCCGGAGAGAACCTTGGCAGCCCTTCCTGTGGGAGCCATCAGAACAAAACTTCTGCTGAACTCTTTTAAAACAGATACCAGAGAAGCTATCGCAGATGTCTTACC
>JAUYTH010000319.1 GCA_030695165.1 Bacteroidales bacterium | reverse complement strand
TATTCCCTATGTTCTTCACGCAGAGGCAAATGCTATAACAAAAGTTGCCAAATCGGGCAATAGCAGCTCCGAAGCTACTATGTATGTGACAACATCCCCCTGCCTGGAGTGTGCAAAACTTATTATTCAGGCCGGAATTGTCCGTCTTGTTTTCCGAAACAATTATCGCAGAACCGATGGTATAGACCTGCTTACCAGAGCAGGAGTTGATGTTGTAAATTTTACCGAATAACTCACAATTAGTATGAGTAAACTATCAGACAAATTTAGGACCCATTCGTGGGCATTTGTAATAATAATCTTTCTTTTAGGAGCTCTCTCCTTTAAACTTTTTTCCGAGTTTCGTGCATCTAAAGAGCTTAGACTAAGCGCCGGCAAATGGGATAAACTTTTGCTGGTGCTCTCTCAGGTAGATGGAAACTATGTAGACCCTGTTAACTACAGCAAGGTCACAGAGGATGCCATCCCTTATGTTCTGCAAAAACTTGACCCCCATTCTGTTTATCTTACTCCGCAGGAGTTGACAAATGCAGATGAGCAGCTTCAAGGTAATTTTGATGGGATAGGAGTTCAGTTTAATGTTCCCAATGATACCGCAGTTGTAATAAACGTTATACCCGGTGGACCATCGGAGAGGGCCGGAATATTATCCGGTGACAGACTCGTAAAGGTTAACGGAGAGGATGTAGCAGGAGTTAAGATGAACCAGGACTCTCTCGTTCGAAGATTAAGGGGTAAATCGGGAACAACGGTTAATGTAGAGGTTAAGAGGGTAGGGGTTAAGGATCTGGTCTCTTTTGATATCCGTAGGGATAAGATACCGGTTAAGAGTATAGATGTCTCATTTATGATTAATGATACAACCGGATATATAAAACTCTCCAAATTTACAAGAACAAGCTATAAGGAGTTTATGGAGGCTTTAACAGACCTCAAAAATCTAGGGATGAGATCTCTGTTGTTCGACTTAAGAGGTAATACAGGGGGGTATTTCGATCAGGCATTGCTTCTATCCAATGAGTTCCTCAATAAAGGAGATCTGATTGTTTATATGCAGGGCAGACACAGACCAAGACAGGATTTCTATGCAGACAATAATGGAAAATACAGAGATCTATCCATCAAGGTAATCATAGATGAGGGTTCTGCCTCTTCAAGCGAGATCTTTGCAGGGGCCATACAGGATAATGACAGAGGATTCATAGTAGGCAGGCGCTCATTCGGAAAGGGACTAGTACAGGAGCCCATCTATTTCTCAGATAACTCAGGAATAAGACTCACTGTAGCAAGATTTTACACACCAACAGGCAGATCAATCCAAAAACCATATGACGAGAACTACAGTGAGGATATTATTGAGAGGTACCGTCACGGAGAGATGCTTAACAAAGACAGTATCAGAACCAATGACTCCCTTAAATACACAACTCCTAAGGGAAAAACAGTATATGGAGGAGGGGGAATAACACCCGATATATTTGTCCCGATTGATACAACAGGAGTTGGACCTCTATTTGTAAAAGTCTCAAACCAGGGGCTCACTTTCCGATTCAGTGCTAGGATGGCGGACGATTACAGGCAGCTTCTCAATAAAATCACGAATCTTAAGGAGCTAAATAAATTTTACTCAGAAGTAGATTTTGAACAACGCTTTTTGCAGTTTGCATCATTAAACGGGGTGACTGCAACAAAACAGGAGTGGGAAGAGAGCAAAGGGTTAATCTTAAATCACATAAGAGCCTTTGTTGGTAGATATACCCCATTGGACGACAATGCATTTTATCCGATTTTGCTGGAGAAAGATATTGCGGTGTTAAAAGCTATTGAGCTATAAATCTGTAGACAATCTCCCCGGTCTGACGCTCGGGAGCAGTAGAAGAGGCGGTAAATCTGGAAGATTTTGCCGCCTTTACTGCATACTCTTGAAGGCAAACATCAGATGATGAACCCTGAGGTTTTACAATGGCAGCGATAACGTACCCTTTTCGGTTTACCACGATGGATACAATTACATCTCCTCCTCCCACACATTTATAGACCGGAATCGGAAGACTCATAGATTTGCGTCCTTGCAGATAATATGAGATCACCGAGGGGCCTTTGTAGCTCTCTGTTTTAGTATCTGTTTTCTTCTGAGGGTCTTCTACATCGTCACTGCCGATATTTGCTTCGGCCTCCCTGCGGGCAGCGTCCAGTCTCTGTTGTACTCTTCGTGCCTCTTCATAGATCTGATTCGGGTTTTTATAACGATCGTCCTTCAAATTAGACCCCTTTACAGAAGATGCATCGACTACCACATTTCTTATGGGGGCTTTGCCGGAGAGAATATCTTCCAACTCTCTGCTTACATCTGCCTTTAGCTGCTCTTTTTTTGCAATCTCCTCAAGCAGCTCCTCTTTTGTGAAGTCTAAAATAAATGAGCTCTCCTCTTTGAGCATAAAATTTATTCTGTAGGCCAATAGAATTATAAGCAGCAGAAGGTGAAATGCCACGGTTAGGTACAGTCCCGCATTATTATCTCGTCTAAACATTATTTTTTTTGTAGAGCCTTCTCAATAGTAGCAAGAAGGATACCAATCGCAACCTGATTATGTCCGCCTTGCGGAATTATTATATCTGCATACCTCTTACTGGGCTCAATAAACTGAAGATGCATAGGTTTTACGGTCTTCTCGTACCTCTCAAGCACCTTCTCAATTGTTCTGCCCCGTTCAATATTATCTCTTGTAATAACCCTTCCCAACCGATCGTCTGCATCTGCATCCACGAAAACCTTGATATCCATACAATCTCTCAGTTCAGAACAGGTATAGATTAGTATCCCCTCTACAATAACAACTATTGAGGGCTTTACCTTTACTGTCTCTGTAGAGGATCGGGAGCAGGTTAGATATGAGTAGACTGGTTGTTCTATTGGTTTACCGGCTTTAAGATCGTTAAGATGTTTAACAAGAAGCTTAAAGTCAATAGAATCCGGATGGTCAAAATTTAGTTCAAGTCGCTCCTCAATTGGTAGATGGCTATTATCTTTGTAGTAGGAATCCTGAGGGATTACCACAACTTCGCTGTCTGCCAGTATTTTTGTTATCTCTCTTACTACAGTTGTTTTTCCTGATCCGGTTCCACCGGCAATTCCAATTACAAGCATATAGAGTGGTTAAAAATCTGCGTTTTTTGGAGATCTTGGGAAAGGAATTACATCGCGAATATTGCCCATACCCGTTACAAAAAGCAGTAGTCTTTCGAAACCAAGACCAAATCCTGAGTGAGGAACTGTCCCGAACTTACGGGTATCAATATACCACCAAAGAGTTTTTGTATCCATATCCATCTCCTCAACTCTTGTGATAAGCTTCTCAAGAGACTCCTCCCTTTGAGAACCTCCAATAATCTCACCAATCTTCGGGAACAGTATATCCATAGCACGAACAGTTCTTCCGTCATCGTTCTGCTTCATATAGAATGCCTTGATCTCTTTAGGATAATCTGTAAGAATCACAGGCTTTTTAAAGTGTCTCTCCACCAGGTATCTTTCGTGCTCACTCTGCAGATCTGTTCCCCAGGATACCGGATACTCAAATTTCTGTCCCGATTTTACCAATATGTCAACTCCTTCTGTATATGAGAGTCTTACAAAGTCTGTCCCGGTAACCCCTTTTAGTCTCTCAATAAGCTCCTTATCAAACATATCGTTTAGAAACTGAAGGTCATCCATACAATTTTCAAGAGCGTAGTTTACAAGGTATTTAATAAAATCCTCTGCAAGATCCATATTATCTTGAATCTCGTAAAAGGCCATCTCCGGTTCAATCATCCAGAACTCAGAAAGGTGTCTGGGAGTGTTTGAATTCTCTGCACGGAATGTAGGTCCGAAGGTGTAGATCTCCCCAAGAGCAAGTGCTCCAAGCTCTCCCTCAAGCTGACCGCTCACAGTGAGGTTCGCAGATTTTCCAAAGAAATCCTGAGAGTAATCAATAGAGCCATCCTCTTGTTTGGGAGGATTTTGCATATCCAGAGTTGTTACCTGAAACATAGCTCCTGCCCCCTCTGCATCCGATGCAGTTATAATTGGAGTATGGAGGTTGAAAAAACCACGGTCGTTAAAGTATTTATGTATCGCAAAAGACATTGCGTGTCTTATGCGGAATATACAACCAAATGTATTGGTTCTGGGTCTGAGGTGTCCTATTTCACGCAGAAACTCCATGCTGTGTCCCTTTTTTTGAAGAGGATAACTTTCCGGATCTGCAGTACCATAAAGCTCAAGTGATTTAGCACTCACCTCTACTGCCTGGCCGCTCCCCAAAGATGCAACCAACTCTCCGGATACTCCAATTGAAGCGCCGGTGGTTACCCCTTTGAGCATCTCCTCTGTAAAGATGGTCCCGTCAAAAACTATCTGAACATTTTTAACGGTAGAGCCGTCATTAAGGGCTACGAATGTGATGTTTTTATTTCCCCTCTTTGTCCTTACCCACCCCTTTACCAGAACTGCCGAACCAGGGGCCATTCTTAGTAATTCAGATACTTTAACTCTTTTTTGGTTTTCCATTTTATATAATTGATAATATTTTATTCAGATAATCCTGCTCTCTCTCTTTTGAGAGCAGCGCGAATCGACAGTTTCTTTACCCAAACTACGAATATTCCGGTTAGGATTAGATTCAGCACAATGCTTAGTACAGAGATAACCAGTGCAGGTCCTCCAATATTA
>JAUYTH010000315.1 GCA_030695165.1 Bacteroidales bacterium | reverse complement strand
ACTGCGTAGTTACAACAATCGAAAACGGTGTAGCTGTGAACACATACGAATATACTCTCCCAATGTCAATCTTTGCCGGTATCTGTTCTCTGGCTATTGTTGTTGCATTGCTTCTTAAGAGAGTAGACAAGAAGATGGGTTATGGTCTTCAATTACCTAACATCAAAAAATAGTATCACAATTAAATATGGATGTACTAAGTAAGATAAACTCACCTGACGACTTAAAAGAGCTGGAAATTAAGGATTTAGAGAAACTTTGCATAGAGCTGAGAGATCACATCTTAACCTGTTGCGCAAAGAATCCGGGACATATTGGGGCCAGTTTGGGTACTGTTGAGCTTACTGTTGCACTTCATTATCTCTATAATACACCAAAAGACAAGATCGTATGGGATGTAGGTCATCAGGCCTACTCCCATAAGATCTTAACAGGTAGAAGAGACTCTTTTATCAACAACCGAAAATATAAAGGTATCAGCGGTTTTCCCAAGATGAGTGAGAGTGAGTACGATGCTTTTGGGGTTGGACACTCATCTACATCAATCTCTGCTGCTCTTGGAATGGTAGTGGCTGCCGGCTTAAAAAAGACAACCGAGAAGGTTGTTGCCGTAATTGGTGATGGAGCCCTTACCGGTGGGCTTGCATTTGAAGGGCTAAACAACGCAGGGGCGCAAAAGTCAGATCTACTGGTGATTCTAAACGACAATCAGATATCAATTGACGCCAACGTTGGTGCTCTTCATAACTATCTCTTGAAGATCTCGACATCTCAAATTTATAACGAGACAAAAAACAGAATTTGGAGAGTAATCGGATCTAAAAAGCTCAAAAACATATTTAAAAGCTTTATGTTCAGTACTAAAATGGCATTTTTCCGCAGCGGATCTATCTTTGAATCTCTGGGATTTCGCTATTTTGGTGTTATTGATGGGAATAACCTACCGCTGCTAATCAAAACCATCCGTGACATAAAAGAGATTCCGGGGCCTAAGCTTCTTCACATTATAACAAAAAAAGGCAAAGGGTTCAAACCGGCAGAAAAAGACCAGGTTCTTTGGCACGCTCCCGGAACATTTGATAAAAATACCGGAGAGAGAATTTCCAGCAGTGAAAGTAAAAAGAGCAGGTATCAGGATGTATTCGGTGAAACGTTACTTCGGCTGGCCAGAGAGAATGATAAGATTGTCGGGGTTACTCCCGCAATGCCTTCGGGGTGCTCTATGAATATAATTATGAAAGAGATGCCCGAAAGGGCTTTTGACGTAGGAATTGCCGAACAACACGCAGTAACTTTCTCTGCCGGGCTTGCAGCTCAGGGGCTGCTCCCATACTGCAATGTTTACTCAAGTTTTATGCAAAGAGCATACGACAGCGTGATTCACGATGTGGCTACTCAAAAGTTAAAGGTAATACTCTGTCTGGACAGGGGTGGCCTTGTAGGGGAAGATGGAGCAACTCATCACGGTGTGTTCGACTTTGCCTACTTTAGATGCATTCCTAATCTTACCATTTTTTCTCCCCTTAACGAAGTTGAACTTAAAGATATTTTACACTCTGTGCAATCTCCCGAATATGGCGCTACTGTTATCCGGTACCCTAGAGGTTACGGAGAGGGTATGGATTGGAGAGGTAGTTTTAACTTCATCGAACCTGGAAAGGCACAACTTTTGCAGGATGGGGAAGATATCGCCATTTTATCGATCGGGCCGGTCGGGAATATGGTACAAAAAGCTACAGAGAGAGCAAAAGAGGCAGGAATAAATACACTCCATTACAATATGCGTTTTTTAAAACCGATAGATAACAATGCACTTGATTATATGTCCAAAAAATGCAAAACAGTAATAACAGTAGAAGATGGATCCGTTCAAGGTGGTCTTTTCTCTGCTGTTTCTGAATATATTGCTGCAAACTCATTAAGTATAGGAATTGTAGGGCTTGGAGTACCGGACAGATTCATCGAGCAGGGAACAGTTCCCGAGTTATTCGCTGAATGCGGTTACGATGAAGATGGCATTTATAATACAATTTTAAATGTCGCACGAAAAAAATAGTAAGCCTATAGTCTCATTTGATCAAAGTACTTACAGAAAAGGAAATTTCAAACACAAACACCACGGTAGAGGTGAAGGGCAGGAAAAAGAGGGACGAAAACACGAAAGAAAGCATAAACACCTTCGCGGTCTTCAGTATGAATACAGCGAAGAGCGGACTCGCAAGTTAGACTCCTTTTTTACTCATCCAATCTGGGGCCTTGTTTCGTTCATATTTATAATCTGGATGATTTTCTTCTTTACCTTCAGGCTCGGAGCATATCCACAGGCAGGTATAGAGTGGCTTATGGATAAAGGGGCACTCCATCTGCAAGAGAATATGACTCAGGGTTGGTTCTCAGATTTCCTTAGTCAGGGTGTGATAATGGGAGTGGGAAGCGTCCTTGCTTTTCTACCCAATATTCTAATTCTATTCTTCTTCCTCTCGCTGCTTCAGGAGACTGAATATATCTCAAGAGCGGCCACGATAATGGATAGGTATATGCACAAAATCGGGCTGCACGGGAGTTCATTTATCCCCCTGTTAATGGGGTTCGGGTGCAATGTTCCTGCAATTATGGCTACCAGGACAATCAAGAGGAAGTCCGACAGGATTCTTACAATGCTAATGATACCATATATTCCCTGTAGTGCAAGAATACCCACATTCCTTCTTTTTTCGGGAATATTTTTCCCGGACAATCAGGTACTTGCACTAAGTTTGCTCTATTTCGGTGGCATTTTGACAGGTATTTTTATGGCTATTCTGTTTAAGAGACTCTTCTTTAATTTTGGGATAAAAGATTACTCAATACCCCTTCCGTGCTATAAAAGGCCCTCATTTATATATTCTGTAAACAATATGTGGGGTGCAGCCTGGGAATATGTTAAAAAAATAGGTACCGTTGTCCTACTGGCTGTGATTATAGTGTGGGCACTTGACTACTTACCTCTTAAGGATAAGAGCAATCCTCAAATTGAGAGAGTCTCTTATCTGGAGAGATTTGGTAAAGTTGTAGAACCGGCACTTGCACCTTTAGGATTTGACTGGAAGATGAGCGTCTCGCTGGTAACCGGCATAACCGCAAAAGAGTTTATTATTAGCACTTTAGGAGTGGTATACAAAGCAGAGGAGGAGCCTGTAGAGGGTGAGCAGGTGAGCACATCGCTAATGGCCAGAATTAAAGAGGAGGAGATGTTCAATAAAGCGAATGCTCTCTCATTTATGATATTTGCACTCCTGTATATGCCTTGCGTTGCAACAGCCTACACAATAAGAAAGGAGACCGGAACCTGGAAATGGGCACTCCTATCTATTTTTTCAACAATTGCAGTGGCCTGGATAGCAGCATTTTTTGCATATAAAATTGGCTTATTGTTATTGGTTTAATTATAATAATATGGTTTATAATAATAATTCCATATTTTTTTTGGAGTTTAATCAAAAACATATATCTTTGCAGTCCCCTAAATTTTGCAGGGGAATTTGATATAATGCCGATGTAGCTCAGTTGGCCAGAGCAGCTGATTTGTAATCAGCTGGTCGGGGGTTCGAATCCCTCCATCGGATATTGATAAGTTTTTTGAAATGTTAACATTGGGGAGATACCAAAGTGGCCAACTGGGGCAGACTGTAAATCTGCTGGCGTACGCCTTCGTAGGTTCGAATCCTGCTCTCCCCACTTTTTTATTTGATTGCGGAAGTAGCTCAGTTGGT
>JAUYTH010000311.1 GCA_030695165.1 Bacteroidales bacterium | reverse complement strand
TAAAACTGATCTCGGATTCAAAAAAACCTGCAAGAGTTAAGGATGTAGCTATTGAGCTCTTTAACTCCGGCCTGCCTCAACGAGAAAAATCTTAATAATATGGGTTTTTCAAAGAGCTATAAAGAGACAGTTAGCAAAACGGTAACAGTACCGTTTGAAGCCTCAAATAAAGGTGGCACAAAATCGGTTACTGTAGATATTCCTGTTGAGATAAATCTGCACTTTAACACAGACCCCTTCTCCGAAAGTGTAAAGAGCTGTGAAAACGACATTACGATGCTAACAGCAGCTGTAGTTGCAACAGAAGAGGTGGAGGTGCGCACAAAGGAGGAGAGCTCTCTTAGGGTTGCAGACTCTGTTGTAAACGGCTTTTTCAGCTATATACGGTCTGAGATAAGCCAACAGGTTACCGAGCTGGTACAGGTGGCAGAGAGCAAGCAGATTGTGCTGAGAGAGCTCATAAAACGCTCATCATCAGTTAAAGGTCAAATGGAGAAGGACTATAACAGAATCTCTTCCCGTTACATAAAAGTCTTCCAGGATCTCAATAAAGAGTTATCTTATCGTGTCTATGAACTCAATAAATATATATTCAATTTTGAATCCGAGACAAACAACCACAAAGTAAGAGCAATTAACAGCGATCTGATAAATATAATTGCTGTCTTTGGAGCGGAGTGTTCAAGCTTGATATCAAAAATATCATCCTCTGTTACAAAAAAGAGAGCATCCGATACAATTACAAAGGCCAAAAATTTTATTATAACCCAAAAACGTCTCTATCACACAATTCAAGAGGGTATAGTCAACGAGGATAGATCGGGAGATGTTGTTGTTCCGGTCTGCTTTATCGAGAGCTACAGCAATACAAATTCGTACGAACGAAAAATATTTCCTCAGGAGGATTTAGCTCAAAAGGGGGGGACAGAGGTTTGGAACGATATAATAATGCAGATCTCTTCTGAAGATATTAAGTGGGAGGCAATTTCACAACAGGATAAAAGTAATATAGCCCTCTACTTTGAATATGAACTGGAAAAGAGAGTTAAACAAGGTGATCCTCACTCATTTCGAATCAGAGAGATGGTCAGGAAAATTGCAAACTTAGATTCAATCTGTGTAATGAGCAAAAGGTAATAATTTTTACAAAATGAAAGATTTAAAAGAGATAAGAATCAGTGAAGCTCATCTTCAGCTTAAGAACAATCTTGTAAGGAGCTCAATCCTGCCCGAGAAGTCATCTGAGCTTGGACGAAACATAACTGTGCTTGGAGATAGCATAATAGAGGGGGCCGTTTATGCATATAAGCTTGAGGTCAACAGCGGTGATGCACATTTTAAGGGGGCTCTGTTTACTCAGCTGGAGCTTTTTATAAACAGTGAAGCTAAAGGAGAGATTATCTTTCATAAAAGCGTAGGCTCCGCCAACTCAGTTGTATCTCGTGCACTTAACTGTAATCTCTCTTTCTATTCGGATATCAATGCAAAGAGGGTGACCCTGTGCAACGCATTTGTTGCGGGAAGTATTTACGCAGATGAGATTATTCTTGAAAACTCTATTGTTATTGGTGGTCTCTTCTCTACTCAAAGTCTTGAGATTACAAACTCGCTGGTTGGCACATTCAACAGCCCATCCGTTAAACTGGAAGATACTGTATATCTCCTGCTGCCAAGTGCCTTTTCAATTAACCCGGTAATGATAGCTCCCGGTTCAAAGTTATATAACCTCACTCTTGCAGATCTCGGATCACTCTATAAGAGTGTTGGTCAGTCTGCAGGTTCAGGTAAAATTGAGATGGATGTTATCTCAGATGAGGTTAAGACAACCTTGACCAGAGATGATATTCAAAAGACAATCCGAAGCTATACTGTTGTAGGGAAGGTTCTTGCTGCAGATCTTATAGACACGGATAAGTTCAATAACCATTTTTTGCTAACAGCAGCCAGCCTGGGTGCCCAACTGCTTAAAAGTTATGACCTGGGAGTAAATGAGAAGGGAGAGGTGGCAGAGATCACAATGGATAAGCTGCGCTCATTCTTTTTTGATATTCTATACGGAAAAACCGAAATTCAGGACATAGAGGGGACATTTAACCTCTCTGAGATAACCTCAAAATTTAAATAGAAAACTATATGAAAACAATTATCTCTTTTTTGATTATGTTGATGTTTACATCTGCCTCAGCTCAGGACAAACAGGTTTTCACAAAGATATCCGAAGGGGATCAGCTTATTTATCTGCTTGCATCACCTTCACTTAAGGGAGATATCTCTCTTGAAGAGACCATTAACAGCAGAAGGTCAAGACGCTCTTTTGCGCCGGATGGCGTTACCGATATCCACCTCTCTCAAATATTGTGGAGTGCATACGGTGTTACCAAGCCAAGTACCAACCCACAAAGGAGCGGTCTCAGGAGTGCACCCTCGGCCGGAGCCAGATATCCGCTGGAGATCTACGCCGTAGTAGGAAACATCCCCGGTATAGAACCCGGAGTGTACAAATATGACGCAATACAACATAGAATCATACGGGTAATTGCCGCAGATGTAAGAAAGGAGCTCACATCTGCAGCGTTAAACCAGAAGATGGTGGCAGATGCCCCTTTCAGCGTCTTTTACAGTGCAATATACAGCAGAATTACAGATAGATACGGAGACAGGGGTCGAGATAGATATGTTTGTATGGATCTTGGACACTCTGCCCAAAATGTCTATCTCCAGGCAGAGGCACTCAAATTGGGAACTTGTGCAATTGGGGCTTTCAATGACGAGATGGTAAAAGCTGTTATGCTCCTTCCGGAAAATGAGGTTCCGCTTTACATAATGCCAATCGGGAAGCCTAAATAGAAAATCTGTTTTATTGCTATATTTTAAAAAACATCTAAATCTTTACCAACGATCACTTTACCGCTATATTTTTGAGAAATCTCTTTTAACAGATCTTCGTCTGTTGCTCCCCAGAATAGTATGTGATAAAGTACTACAAGTTTTGGTTTAGCTTTTGATGCAATTTCTGCAAGTTCAAAAGTTGATGTGTGGTTTCTTGAGTGATACGTTTTCCAAAAATCATTTTTAGTATCAAAGCCCTTTTTACTATATACCTCGTGAATCAATATATCTGCATCTTTTGAATATTTTATAACATTCTCCGAGGGAGAGGTATCCCCCGAAATTACAATAACTTTGTTAGGGGTAGTAAAACGAAAGCCCCAGGCATTTGGCCAATTACCGTGAGTGACAGGGAATGCTTCAACTTTTACCAGCGAATCACTATAGATTACCCCCTCTTCGAAAAACTCGTGTGAGTTGACTCTCCATCCTTGATTATTAGCAGGTTCATCACCATATAAACGATATTTTATGTCATTATCGTACGCTTTTAAAATATGATATGTCATCTCATTAACTCCTTCCGGGCCATAAACCTCAAGAGGTTCATCACGACCCATAACCCACGGAGTAAGAATTAAATCCGGATAGCCTGTTGTATGATCGGAGTGTAAATGGGTTAAAAAAGCACGTTTAATATTCTTTATATCCAAAGCAGGAATGTTACCTCCGTATCTGGGAGATAGTTGCGCTGCTTTCCTTATTAATCCCGGTCCAAAATCGACTATATAGGGAGTATTGCCAACTACTATAGCAATAGAGCAACCCGATTGATTAGGAGAGGGATTTGGGTTACCGGTACCTAAAAGAACTACTCTTGTGTTATCTGAGCCCGAGAGATCACTTTGAGACCATAAAATGTTATGAAACTGAATCAGGAATAATAATAATAATGTCTTTTTAATCATAGTTGTACTTTTTATCATTACAAAGATAATATTTCATCCTGGATATGTGACTTCTCATATTTTTAACCATTCTTTTGTAGAAAAGGCTAAATTTGCAGGATTGACAATTTTCAATTTTTTAACGGCAAATTAAAAACAACAAAAATGAAATTAAAATTTTTATTGCTCCCTATTCTGGCTATTCTCTCCCAGCAGCTATCTGCGCAGGATAAGATGCTCGATTTTCTAAAAAGTGAGTTAAAGAGTCAGATGACTACACTCCAAAAGGGTGAGTACCCTCCGTTTTATATGAACTACAGAGTTCTGGACAACCATACCAGGATTATTCGTTCATCTATGGGTGCCACTGTAAACACAGAGGAGGATAAACAGATTCTGTTTGTCCCTCAAATCAGGATAGGATCACCTGAGTTTGACAATTTTCACGAATCGCAAAACGGCTCTCCTACAAACAGATTTGCAGGTCCGCCCACAATCTTCCTTCCGGAGGATATTCAAAACGGAATGGGTGCGTTACAAGAGATTATCAAAGAGGAGGTAAACACACGCTACCGTTTTGCCATAACAAGCTACGAGAGAGCGACTGCAAAAAAGGGTGTTAAGGTAGAGAATGAAGATAAATCTCCCGACTTCACCAACGCTAAGGCCGAAAAATATTTTGAACCGGCAATAAAGGGAGACAAGGCTAACCTGGATAATGAGGCCTGGCAGAAACAACTGAATAAATATAGTGCCCTTTTTATTGATAATAAAGATGTTATAAGTGCAAATGTAACTCTTACTTACAGAATCTGGAGAAAATACTTTGTCTCTACAGAGGGTAGTGAGATTGCAGAGAACAGGCCATACACCATTCTTAGTGTAAGAGCCGCTACTATGGCAGATGACGGTATGGAGCTCCCGCTTAACAAAAGCTATTTTGCATACTTCCCGGACGAGCTGCCATCTCCGTCACAAATTGAGAAAGACCTTAAAGAGATCTCCCTCAAACTATCGGAGCTTAAGGTTGCCCCATTGGTTCAGCCCTACACAGGACCTGCACTTCTGTCGGGATCTGCAAGCGGAGTCTTTTTCCACGAAATCTTCGGTCACAGAATCGAGGGACAGAAGATGAAGAGTGAGAGTGACGGACAGACCTTCAAGAATATGGTTGGGGAGAGTGTTCTCCCGGCTTCTCTAAGTGTATATTGCGACCCTACAATGAAAAAATTTCGCGGCAGCTCTCTAAACGGCTACTATATTTTTGATGAGCAAGGGGTGAGAGGCGAGAGAGTTGAGGTGGTTAAAGATGGTATCCTCAAAAACTTCCTAATGACCCGTACAGGACTTGATGGTTTTCCAAAATCCAACGGTCACTCCAGGGCAGAGTTTGAATATGACCCAACTTCCCGCCAGTCAAACCTGATTGTTGAGACAAACTCATATAAAACAGACGCCGAATTAAGGAAGATTCTTATTGAGGAGGCTAAAAAACAGGGTAAGGAGTATGGTTACTTCTTCAAAACTGTGACCGGAGGCTTTACACAAACCGGAAGAGCAGGTGCTAACTCATTTAATGTAACCCCTCTGGAGGTTTACAGGATATATGTAGATGGTAGGAAAGACGAACTGGTAAGAGGAGTAGATATGATTGGTACACCGCTCTCTATGTTCTCCAATATTGAGTATGCAGGCGGAGAGTTTGAGATATTTACCGGCACCTGCGGGGCATCATCCGGCAATGTACCGGTTACTGCAATATCTCCAACTATTTTTGTGAACAAGGTTGAGCTTCAAAAAAAGGCTAAACCTACAGTTAGTCCGGCACTTCTGCCTCGTCCCTAATATTTCCATATAAATAACAGTCAATAGAAATGAAACATATATATATAATAATGAGGTTCTTTCTGGTTGCATCTATTGCTCAGATAATCTCTTTAGCTACAGTAAGTGCCCAGACAGACCAAACTACATTGTTCAGGGCAATGAAAGATGAGATGAACAGAAGCAAAAACGAGCTTATCCTTCCAAACTCACCTGCCCCCTATTTTATCTCCTACACTGTCGCAGAGACATCATACATCACTCTCTCCGGCTCATTGGGAACAATACTCAGCTTAAAAGAGAGCTCCAATGAGAGAGTTCACTCTGTAAACCTTCTGGTAGGTGACAATAAACTCTCGAGCGACTATGCCTACACCGGGAACGGTATCTTATCTGCATCTCTCTCATCATCGGAAGACCATTATGATCAACTCCGGAGAAACTTCTGGCAAACATCAGACCTGGCATACAAATTCGCAGTTGAGGTCTATAACTCTAAAATTAACAGTTTAAAGAGTGCAAACCTAACCCCGGAAGAGAAGGCTTTGCCGGATATGCTTCCGCTTGCGAGAGTTGAGGAGCAGATTAAAGCACCTGCAAAATTCAACCTCAGCAAAAAATCTTACGAAGAGCTTACAAAAAGATTATCTGCAGAGTTTATTAAATATCCCGCAATTTTTGACTCTCGTGTTGGAACAGACGGAATCATAACCAACTACTACTACCTCTCTACAGAGGGGACAAAGGTTGTAGAGCCAACCGGTTATGTTGCCATTACATTTTCCGGTAGGGTAAGAAATGCAAAGGGGCAGGTAATCTCAGACCAGCACACTATCTACTCCCGCACATTTGAAACACTCCCTTCGGAGAAGGAGCTTATTGCCTCAGTTAACGAGTTTGCTTCAAGAATGAAGGGGCTCACAGAGGCATCAGAGATGGAGGAGTACTACCTGGGACCTGTCCTCTTCGAAAACGAAGCTGCAGCAACTATTTTGTCAAATAATCTTGTATCTGCCGCAGGCATTATATCATTCAAAAAGCCTGTACAGGTGATGGCATCTGTTGGTAGAGTAGAAAACGTTGCCGCCAGGCGTGATGTTAAGGCTCTTGAGGATAGAATAAATAAGAAAGTGATTGACAGCAGAATATCTGTTATAAACAGAACAGATTTAGATAATTTCAACGGCAATCCGCTGCTGGGAATTTACACTATGGATGCTCAGGGTGTTGCTCCGGTAAAGGAGGTTTCACTCATAGAGAACGGAATCCTCAAAAATCTGCTTAGCACAAGAACCCCTACAAGAAAGACAAACGGCTCTACAGGAAGTCTAAGGTACGGGGTAAGGCCAAGGGCAATCCCTATTGAGACGGCTCCAGGAACGCTGTTTATCTCTGCAAGTCAAGGATCTACACCGGCAGACCTCAAAAAAGAGCTTATAAAAGCGGCAATAGAGGAGGGGCTAGACTATGCATATATTGTTAGAAAGATCGCAAATCAATCAGATCAATATATCTACAGAGTATCTGTAAAAGATGGTTCGGAGTCTTTGGTTATCGGCACAGAGATAACTCCTGTACCCCTTAACAAGCTAAAGAGAGTTCTGGGTGTGAGCAGAGAGCAGATGGTCTGGGGCTACCTTTATCAGGGTGCTGTTCCAACTTCAGTTGTATATCCAAACGGTATTTTAATTGAAGATATTGAGATCAATAAAAAACCTATCAACGTATTGAAGAACTCTCCGCTTATCTCCAATAAGTAACAAAAGGCATCACAAAAAGCACGCAAAAAGCATCGCACAGCACTAAATGAAACAGTTATCACCACAAGAGTCAAAGGCAATAGATATCCTTGAGAGAGATCCTTTAAGAAATATTAATCTTATTAACTTTATTAAAGGGTATCCCATAAAGAGTATAGATTTTGCCGGAGACTCCCTGCTGGTGAGAGGGTGCAGTTATGCAAACTGGGTCTATATAAGCAGCTGTGATGTTAACGAGTTTACCCAACTCACAGAGAGACTTACCCACGAGGACAATCAATTTGCAATAATTGAAGAGTGGATGTTACCGGGAATTCTCCAAAAAAGAGATGTGGTATGGAATCTCTCCTGCACAAAATACTGGCTCCCTGCTGAGGTTAAACTTCCGGAGACTATAAATAGCATAAGATCACTAAGCCCAAACGAAGCTCACTATATCTACAACAACTATACATACAGCAAATATGTATGTCCGGAGTATATTGCAGAGAGAATTGAGAATGGTATCGGCCTTGGTATCTATGACGGCAGTAAGTTGGTAGCTTGGATTATCACCCACGACGACGGCTGTATGGGATTTATCAATGTTCTTCCGGAGTACCGCAGAATGGGCTACGGAATAGATCTTGCCAATGCGCTTGCAAACAAGATCCGCGAGAGGGGAGAGATGGTCTTTATACACGTAGAGGATAGCAATATGAAGTCTCTTCTACTGGCCAGAAAGATGGGATTCTTAGAGTACAAAGAGGTTCACTGGATAAAAACAGAGAGCAAAAACAGATGAGAGTTGCAATAATTGGCGGCGGAGCAGCCGGATTCTTCGCTGCAATTACTGTAAAAGAGAGCTATCCGGGCTCTTCGGTTACAATTTTTGAGAAGGGCGCTGTTCCCTTATCAAAAGTTAAGATTACCGGAGGGGGAAGGTGTAACCTAACAAACAGCTCTCCATCAATCGAGGAGCTATCACTTGCCTACCCCAGAGGTGGCAGGCAGATGCGCGGGCTGCTCCGGGAGTTTGACAACTTCGATACTATCAATTGGTTTGAGTCCAGAGGGGTTCCTCTAGTGACACAGGAAGATGGTTGTCTCTTCCCGGCAAGCCAGGATTCACAATCGATTATTGACTCTCTGGTTGGCCAGGCAAAGAGTCTGGGAGTTGTGATATCTACCGGGATGGAGGTGAGCTCTCTCTCCAAAGCGCCGGATGATATGCTTGAGCTCCACTTTAAAGATGATATCATCCAACCGGCTCTTTTTGAAAAAGTTATTGTAACAACAGGAGGCTCACCCAAAAGGAGATCTCTGGATTGGCTCGCCGCTCTTGACCATAAGATAGAGAGCCCGGTGCCCTCTCTCTTTTCATTTAACTTACCCGGCGATAACATCACAGAGCTTATGGGAGTTGTCGTTGAAGATGTTATTCTCTCTCTGGAGGGTTCAAAATTAAAATCTGCGGGAGCTCTCCTAATTACCCATTGGGGGATGAGCGGGCCGGCAATTTTAAAACTTTCCTCATACGGTGCGCGGCTGCTCAATGAGATGGGCTATAACTTTAAAATTCACATAAATTGGGTTAATCAACCCGACACTTCAAAAATATCCGGGGAGCTTAATCAAATTATACAGATGAGTCCCAATAAACAACTCTATAGCGTCAGGCCTTATGGTATTCCCTCCAGGTTGTGGAGATATCTTCTTTGGAGGTGTGAGTTAAAAGAGGATAAAAAGTGGTGCGAAATCGGGAAAAAAGGGGTCAATCTTCTTACTGATGCCCTTTCGAACGACATCCACCGGGTGAATGGTAAATCTTCATACAAAGAGGAGTTTGTAACCTGTGGAGGGGTCTCTCTCTCTAGTGTTAACATCTCCACACTGGAGAGTAAATGTGTAAAAAATCTCTATTTTGCCGGGGAGGTTCTGGATATAGATGCAATAACCGGAGGATACAATCTACAGTGCGCCTGGACAACCGGATATGTGGCCGGAAAATTGCGAAGTGGTAAATAGAGCCAAAATTTTAGATATTTAGTATTACTTTTGCGTCGTATTAATTTCATTACAGTAATATAAGCTTGTCAGGAGATGGAGGATTCAAATACAACCAGAATCAATAAATATCTGAGTGAGATAGGTTACTGCTCCCGCAGAGCTGCAGATAAACTTATTGAAGAGGGTAGAGTTACAATAAACGGTGCAGTACCGGTGCAGGGAACCAAGATTGGTCCCGATGATGTGGTGTGCGTAGATGGAGAGCGGGTATCTACCCCTAAAGAGAGGCATATCTACATTGCATTCAATAAACCTGTAGGAATAGTAAGCACCACCGATACCAAAGGCGAAAAAAACAATATCATAGAGTACATCAACCACCCCAAGAGGATATTCCCAATCGGAAGGCTCGACAAAGATAGTGAGGGACTTATCTTATTAACCAGTGACGGAGATATTGTCAATAAAATACTTAGAGCCCGAAACAACCACGAAAAAGAGTATATCGTGAGGGTAGACAGGCCAATAACCCGGGAGTTTATCACAAGTATGAGGCGTGGTGTACCTGTGCTGGACACGGTAACAATGCAGTGCTATGTAGAGCAGTTAACCAAAGATACATTCCGGATAATTCTAACCGAGGGTTTAAACCGCCAGATTAGAAGAATGTGCAGCTATCTCGACTACAATGTATATAATCTTAAGCGCGTACGCATTATGAACATACCACTGGATATCCCTGTGGGTAAATGGAGATACCTCACCGACAAAGAGATGGATGAGATAAACAGACTGGTCTCCGACTCATCCAAAACACACGACTAAAATGTTTGAATCCACCAATATATCTTTAGCTGCAAAAATAATTCAGGAGGGCGGGCTGGTTGCCTTTCCCACTGAAACTGTTTACGGGCTTGGTGCAGATGCGCTCAACCCCGAAGCTGTTGCAAAGATATTTGCAGAGAAAGAGAGACCCTCATTTGACCCCCTAATTGTTCATATAGCCTCACTTGAAGATATCCCCCGCCTAACCCGCAATGTAGATGAGCGAGTATATACCCTTGCAAAAAGGTTCTGGCCCGGCCCCCTCACTATTGTTCTTCCAAAAAGCGACATTGTACCCGATATTGTGACATCGGGTTTACCAACGGTAGGCATAAGAATGCCAAACAACCCCATAGCCCTTGCTCTTATAAAGAGCTCCGGATGCCCGATAGCAGCTCCAAGTGCAAATAAGTTTGGCAGAATCAGCCCCACTACAGCACAACACGTAAGAAAACAGCTTCCTAATGTAGATTGTATTCTGGATGGCGGCCCCTCTTTTGTTGGTATTGAGTCGACAGTAATTGCACTCAATTCAGATGGGTTTGTCATTCTTAGAGAGGGCTTTATCACTGCAGATGATCTTAAAACAGTTTTGCCCTCTTCCAATTTCCCGGTTGAGAGCGGGAACAAACTCTCATCTCCCGGGCTCCTAAACTCTCACTATAGCCCGTTAAAACCAATATTCATAGAGGGTGATAACTCCCCAAAAAGCATAGAATTTTTAAAAAACGCATCACTCCATAGAGGTGCATATCTCTCTTTCAGCGGGAAAACCCCGGAATGTTACGGTGTTGTTGACTATCTCTCAAAAACCGGAGAGCTTAGAGAGGCGGCCGTTAACCTCTTTGGAGCACTCCACAGGCTGGAAGACAACCCTCAGGTAGACTTTATCGTTGCAGAGCCCGTTCCTCTTCGAGAGATTGGAATTGCAATTATGGACAGACTTAAAAAGGCCGCCTACAAATACAAAAAATAACTTGCCCACAAATTTTAAAACATCTTGCCCACAATATGAAATCCCGCAGATTATCGCCGGCAGCAATCTATCTAATAGTTTTTCTATTAGTTAGCAGTTGCGCAATATTTACCAGCAGGCACTCTGCTCTGCTCCCCAAAGGCACATTTAGTGCAGATGAGACCGCCCTGATTACCGGCAGGGACACTGCAGAGCCTATGAGGGTATTTAAGACAGACTCTCAAAGTGACT
>JAUYTH010000292.1 GCA_030695165.1 Bacteroidales bacterium | reverse complement strand
TCTGCTCTTTTTGGCCCAACTCCGGGGAGATATTTTATATCGCTGTCCAGTATAGATGACATAATACAAATATACGAATCTTATCTAAAATTTGTATCTTGCATAAATTTACGGAGATTAACTGTTTATGAAAAATAAGATAGTAGTTGGAATAACTCAGGGCGACAGTAATGGCATAGGCTATGAGGTTATAATTAAAGCTTTAACAGACGCAAGGATTTTTGATATCTGTACCCCGGTAGTATACGGATCCTCAAAAATGTTCGGGTTTTATAAAAAATGTGTACCAGAGGCAGAGAGCCTCACTACAAATGTTATATCAAAGCCAAGTGAAGCACACGCAAAGAGAATAAATCTTATTAACTGCATTCCCGAGAGCTACAATATAGAGCCGGGAAAAGAGAGCGAAGATGGGGCCAAAGCTGCCCTTACTGCTCTTGAGGCAGCCGTTAAAGATCTTAAAAATGGATTTATAGATGTTTTGGTTACAGCTCCTTTCAATAAATCCGGAGTTTCAAAAGAGGGCTTCTCCTTCCCGGGTCACACCGAATATCTTACAAAGATGTTCAATGCAGATGAGTCTCTTATGTTTATGGTATCCCATTCGCTTAAAGTGGGGTTGGTAACCAACCACCTCTCAATAGCAAAGGTCTCGGGAGCAATTAACTCTGCACTTATAATAAAGAAGATAAAACTAATGTCAGATTCACTCAAACGTGATTTTGCAGTGGATAGACCTAAGATAGCAGTTCTATCTCTTAACCCTCATAGCGGAGACCACGGTCTAATGGGAAAAGAGGAGGAGGAGATTATTAAACCTGCAATACAGGAGCTTTTTGAGAAGGGCGAACTTGTCTTTGGCCCTTTTCCATCTGACGGATTCTTTGCCTCTGACTATACAGGTAGATTTGATGCTGTTCTTGCAATGTATCACGACCAGGGAATGATCCCTTTTAAATCACTCTCTCACGATGTTGGGGTAAACTTTACCGCAGGACTCACTGTGGTGAGGTGCTCTCCGGATCACGGAACTGCATACGATTTGGCAGGTAAAGGTAAAGCAAACCACCTCTCGATGCTTGCATCTATATACTCCGCTTGTGATATCTACAGGAACAGAGAGAATTACGATCTGTTAAGGGCAAACCCGTTAAGGGTGGAGATGCCTGTCGGCAACAGAGAGAATGATTAATATCTATACAGATGGTGCTGCACGAGGAAACCCCGGTCCCGGAGGATGGGGGGCACTTCTGCGTTCCGGATCTCATTATAAAGAGCTCTCGGGAGGATTTTTGTGCACAACCAATAATAGAATGGAGTTACTTGCGGTAATAGTTGCTCTTGAAGCGGTTAAGAAAAAAAATGCTGAGATTACAGTATATTCAGACTCCAGATATGTTTGCGATGCAGTTAATAAG
The DNA here is from genome assembly GCA_030695165.1 of Bacteroidales bacterium. Lineage (GTDB taxonomy): Bacteria > Bacteroidota > Bacteroidia > Bacteroidales > UBA932 > Bact-08. Next base: position 1,017 of record JAUYTH010000292.1, on the reverse strand, counting down.
GAGTGGCTCTCAGGTTGGGAGAAAAAGGGTTTTGCCAGGAAAAAAAACCCGGATTTGTGGATCCGATTTCTGGAAGTTTACCGCAAACACAATGTGAAATTCGTATGGATAAAGGGCCATAACGGCCATCCGGAAAACGAAAGATGCGATCAGCTTGCCGTAGAGGCATCATTTGCAGATAATTTGCCGGAAGATACCGGATATCTTAAACAGTGCGGGGAGTGTAGTCCTGATTCCTCAGCCAAGGCCGGAACCCTGCCTCTATAATTGATCTCTCTATCATCTTTGCATCAGCTCTGTTGGAAGCACCTGCAGATGAGACAACATTCTCCTCAATCATTATTGATCCCATATCATCTGCACCACAGTGTAGCGCTAACTTTGCACACTCAATCCCAATTGTGAGCCACGAGGCTTGAATATGGGGGATATTGTTTAGTAAGATACGACTGATTGCCACCATCTTTAAATGCTCTACAGCTGTAGTTTTTAGAACAATATCACTCAACATAAGCTTGGTTCCTTTGATTTGCATAGGCCAGCAGATAAATGCCCGAAACCCTGGCGAGCCTGCCGGTTTTTTTGACTGGATATCTCTTAAAAGAATAAGATGTTCCATCCTCTCGGCAAGAGTCTCTATGTGGCCGTATACCATTGTGGCAGTTGTACTAATATTCATTTTATGAGCACACTCCATAACATCTCTCCAGGCATCTACCCCCGGCTTACCGGGTGAAAGTATCGTACGGACTCTGTCAGAGAGAATTTCTGCCCCGGCACCGGGAAGTGAATCCAGCCCTGCAGCCTTAAGCCTTGTGAGTGTCTGCTCAATTGTGAGTTTACTGAGCCTAGCAATATGCCACACCTCAGGTGGGCCCAGTGCATTCAGTTTAATTGTTGGATAGATCCCTTTTATCTTTGTGAAGAGCTCTTCATAGAATGTAATATCGTAATGTGGATGAAGCCCCCCTTGTAACAGTAGCTGATCTCCACCGTAACTTATGAGTTCATCTATCT
>JAUYTH010000285.1 GCA_030695165.1 Bacteroidales bacterium | reverse complement strand
ACTAATGTAGAGTATTATGAAAAAAATTGCAACTATTGTTATCCTTATTCTTTTAGTCTCCTCTTCTGCTTTTTCACAGGCGAAATTTGGTGTAAAAGGCGGGTTGAATTTCAATTCGTTTAAGGATATTTCGGGTAGTGTGAATGACACGTGGAGTAACCAGACAGGTTATCATTTTGGAGTTCTTATACAGACCAAGGTTCCTATTATCGGGCTTGGACTTCAGCCCGAGCTGCTTTTTGTAAGGAAAGGGGTAGAGAACCCGGATATCCCGGCCAATAGTTTTTATCTGGACTATCTTCAACTTCCTATAAATGTGCAGGTTGGTCTAGATCTGCTTCTATTTCGACCATTCATTATGGTTAGCCCCTATATCTCTTATGCTATTGGCAAAGGGGATATGCTGGAGAATGCAGAGTGGGATAACCTCAACAGATTGGACTATGGCTACGGCCTTGGTGTAGGTGTAGATATCTGGAAGCTACAAGTTACCGGAAAGTATAACTGGTCAATGGGCAAGCTTCAGGATGCAACCTCAACTCCAATCAACGGAACAACATTAAAGAATGCAAAAATTCAGGGGTTTCAACTCTCTGTTGCTCTACTCTTTTAAAAGAGATTAAGCCTAATGTCAAAGAGGTTGTGTGTTTACTGTTCATCCAGTAACATACTGGAAGATAAATATAGAGAGGCCGCCAAAGATTTTGCAGAGGCGGCCTCTCTTTTGGATTATACCATAGTTTGCGGCGGAAGCATAATGGGGCTTATGGGTGTCATTATAGATGTAATGGTTGAGAGGGGCTCAACAGTAGAGGGCTATATACCCGGGTTTATGGAGGATATGGAGATCCAGCACCCTAATATTAAGAATCTGGGCGTTGTAGATACAATGAGCAAAAGAAAAGAGCTTCTCCGGGAGAACACAGATGCTGTGATTGCCTTCCCCGGAGGACTTGGTACAGTTGAGGAGTTCCTGGAGACCTTTACCCTAAAGAGGCTGGGGCAGTATGATGGTTCGGTGATTCTTTTTAATCAGGATGGTTACTACAACAAACTTCTTGATCTTTTAGACCATTTTGCAGTAAATAAGTTTCTTAATTCGAACTATAGGGAGACTCTTATTGTTGTTAACACTATTGAAGAGTTGCTGGAATCTATCAGGAGCTCTAAAAGAGAAATTATTGAAGCTAAACACTACTAACCGGAATAGTCCGGCCTGCTATTATGGAGTTAAAAAGAGTACAGGAGGCAATTAAAGCAGATTTCGATAAAGTGAATGCTCTTATTCAAAAGAGTCTGGAGAGCGAAGTTGAACTGCTTAACACAATCAACAGATACCTTTTAAACCTAAAGGGGAAACAGATAAGGCCGCTGCTATGCCTTTTAACGGCAAAGGCCTGCGGAGAGATGACCCCCGTTACCATTAGCTGTGCTGCAGTTTCGGAGATGATTCATACCGCAACCCTTATGCACGACGATGTTGCAGACAACTCCTCAGTGCGCAGAGGCTCTCCAACAGTACAAAGTGCATTCAGCCCGGCAGCCTCTGTTCTTACAGGAGACTACTGGTTGGCAAAGGCCCTCTCCCTTCTGGTAAAGGAGAATGATCCAAAGGTGCTGGGTTTCTTTACAAGGGCAGTTGAGGAGCTCTCCGAAGGGGAGTTGTTTCAGATGCAAAAAGCCTCTAAGCTTGACACTACCGAAAAGGACTATCTGGATATAATAACCCGTAAGACTTCCAGCCTTTTTGTGGCAGCCGTTGCAGCAGGGGCATACTCCGGCGGTGCCGATGAGAAGAGTATTGAAAATATGAGCAGATATGCCTACCACCTGGGAATCGCTTTCCAGATAAGGGACGATATCTTTGACTATATGCCGGATTTGAATACAGGCAAAAATGCCGGAACCGATATCCGTGAAAAAAAAATAACACTACCACTTATATGTGCTCTTGAAAGAGCACAATCCAAGGAGAGAGATGAGATGCTGATGCTCATAAAAGAGTCCCTCTATGACGACGACTCCCTGGTAAAAAAGACTCTGGACTTTGTAAAGAGATACGATGGAATCTCCAACGCACAAAATGCACTTTCGGAGCATTCAAAAATTGCTATTGATGCTTTAAAGGATATTAAAGAGAGTCTCTTTAAAAGAGAGCTTGCAGATATTGCTATGTACGTAGGTACCAGACTTGTGTAACTAGCTGTATAGGAACTCTTGTCTAATTTAGAGTAACTCTTGATTAACAGAGAAGTTGCTATTTGTAAATTCTTTCGTAAACCGCCTCAAGTTTGTCGTAAAATTCTGAGCCGAATGCAAATGTAAGTGGCTCTTTCAGGAACCGGAATACAGGAACTCCCTCCTTTTTCCCCTTTACAAAGGCATCTACGCATACGTGCCACTGATGAAGATTCAGTGCGGTTAGTCCGTTGGAGAGACGGGAGACTCTAATTGGATAGAGCCAGCAGGAGATAGGTTTCCTGAGCGTACTCTCTCCCGGTGAGTTGGCACTCTCACTCCCGCAAAAACAGATGGCGTC
>JAUYTH010000277.1 GCA_030695165.1 Bacteroidales bacterium | reverse complement strand
ACCGGGAAATATTACCTCCCCTCGAATATGAGCTTCTCGATTATTGCAGATATATCTCCGGCCAGGGGGGCTGCTATGGTTGAAAGGTATTTCGGTAAAATGGAGAGCAATGGAAATGCTCCAAACACGGCCTCGAAGCTGACCGACCTTAGCTGCAAGATTGAGTCAAAAGGTGAGAAGATAATTAGGTTGCCAAAGAAGACACATCAGGCTCATTGCGTTATGGGGAGCAGTGCCTATTCGCTCTACAACGAGAACAGACTTCCCCTGGCTCTGTTGACAAACATTTTAGGCGGCCCTGCATTAAATTCAAAACTAAATCTCTCCTTGCGGGAGAGACACGCTTTGGCATATACAGTTGATGCCTCATATACCCCCTATACAGATACAGGACTATTTACAATTTACTTTGGAACAGATAAGGGGAGTATAGATAGGTGTCTTAATATTATTTACAAAGAGCTGGAGATTTTCAAAGAGAGAGAGTTTAGTGCCACATCACTAAAGGCATCAAAAAAGCAGCTGCTTGGGCAACTTGCAATCTCCACCGACAATGCAGAGTCTCAATGCCTCTCAATGGGAAAATCACTCCTTTTTTATGGTAAGGTGGAGCCTATAGAGGTGATAAGAGAGAGGATATCTGCAATAGATTCTGCCAATTTGCACAGGATAGCAAATGAGATAATGGATAGAGAGAGATTCTTTACCCTTATATATAGTTGATATTCAGTATTAATCTTGAACAATTCGGTTATGAACTCTTTAATTGACCAATATGTTCTGGATAACATCAACCCCACAGACCCTGTGCTGGAGTGGCTCGAATATGAGACAAATGCCCGCACTGCTCACGGGAGAATGTTATCGGGGCCAACCCTGGGACGCCTGCTCACCACATTTGTTCAAATGTTGAGACCCCATAGGATTATGGAGATAGGCACCTTTACCGGATACTCGGCAATTTGCCTTGCAAGGGGGTTGGATGAGAGTGGCCATCTGGATGCCTTTGAGAAGAACGACCTACTTGAGCCGCTAATAATAGAGGGTTTTGCCAGGGCAGGGGTATCAGATAAAATATCACTCCATTTTGGAAATGCCCTTGAAACGATTCCAAAATTCAATAAAAATATTTACGACATTGTCTACATAGACGGAAACAAACGGGAGTATTGTAAATACTACCAAGCTGTATTCGATATGGTTAGACCGGGAGGATATATACTTACAGATAATGTTCTATGGAACGAAAAGGTGGTGATGGAGCCTCTGCCAAAAGATGCCCAAACGCAAGAGATTGTAAGATTCAATAAGATGATAAAAGAGGACCGCCGCGTAGAGAGCTATATTCTGCCTCTTCGCGACGGACTCACAATTATCAGAATTTTGTAAGAGTTTACTTAATGTACTCTACCTCCATTTTGTATCGCCAGCGGCCGAAATAGAGATTCTCTCCCCTCCACTCAACCTCTCCTCTCTGGAAATCTACAGTTTCGCTGCGAGAGTATATTTTTGCCGGGAAGAACTCTCCACTGATGTTGTCATTTACAATAAGACGGTATGGGTCGAGCCCTTTGGTAAAGAAGTAGAATGCATTATCATCTCCCTTTGAGCTCTTTACCCTTCCAAATGATTGATCTACCGGAACCCAGCCCACTCCTTCGAACCACACCTCTGCCCAGTCGTGGAGGTTGATATTTCCGGGATGCATCATCCAGCCGGATTGCCATTTGGCTGGAACTCCTGCACAACGAGCCATAGTTATGAACAGAAGCGACACCTGTCCACAATCTCCGTGTCTGTTTTTAAGCACATACTCCGGTATGTTCTCAATTGTCGAATACTCCCTTGCACTTGCCCACGGGAAGTTGCTGTCTATCCATTCGTATATCTTTCTTGCCTTAAGATATGGATTGCTCTCTTCGCCTATCGCCTCTTTTACAGCTGCTTTAATGTTGTCACTAAATACAATATGTTGGCCGCTCTCTCTGGTAAACTCTTTGAAAACCTGTCCGGTAGTGTCGTAATCCTTAATATCTTGTGCTGCGAAGAGATGAACCTGTGCAAATGAGGTGTAAATAAGTTCAAATCCAAATATTACCGGCTCATCTTTCACTGCCTTACCCTCCATATAGATACTTTTATGAGCATAACTGTCCGGCGAGATAATATATAATGGCTGGGTGGTAGAGAGCAGCTTAATATCTGTGTGAGCTTTAGTATCTGTTCTCGGGTAAGGCATCCATACTCTTACGCTCTCTCCTTCGGGAATCTCGTTTGGCTTAACCGATAAAGTATACTTAATCTTCATCTTAACAGGATTGACATATACTAATTTTTTAACCTCGGCCTCTTTTACAAGCTGTGGGATAAGTTTTGAGAGCAATCTTGTTAGAGAGTCCGGTTTCTCACCCTCCTTATACTGGAAGTGTTTCTCTGCCAAGGAGTCTATCCGGAAAAGATTCCTTCCTGCCAAGCTAAAATAGCGTTTTTGCCCATCAATAACCATATTTTCCAGAGCGTTGCTCTTCTCCCACTCAGAAATCTGACCTTCAGTTGCATCGGGGTAGTGTTTTTTAATATAGGCAATAACGGAAGAGTCCTTTTGGTCGAAATCATCCTTAACCCTATCCATCCACTCCAGAAGGAAGTTCATCTCGTACCTCTGTATAGGGGTCAGAGTATCGCAGGCAAGATAGAGCCCTATCATTTTCGAGGCCTCTGTGAACTCACCTTTTTCAATTGCTGTCTCTATTGTGCCTCTGTCCGGCATCTTATAAGACAAAGACTCTCCACAGGCAAAAAGCAGTGTGGAGAGTAATATTATTGAGAAATTTCTCATATGTTGTTTATTTTACCGGGATTTAGCCTTCCGGAAGCTAAGATTTACATCTCTCTGAGTAGCTTCTTGTTCTTGTGTCTACCTTAATTCTTTCGCCCTGATTTATAAAAAGCGGTACCATAATCTCTGCTCCTGTCTCTGTAGTTGCAGATTTCATCGCATTTGTAGATGCAGTGTCTCCCTTGACAGCAGGTTCTGTGTAGGTGATCTCCATCTCTACAAAAGGTGGAAGTTCGCAGGTTAGAACCCTCTCAACGTCTGCCAGAAACATCATCTCCACATATTGTCCCTCTTTCATAAGATCTGCATTGTCAACCATATCCGGATCTATGCGAACCTGCTCATAGGTCTCGTTATGCATAAAGTTGAACCCCATATCATCTTTGTAAAGATATTGGTATGGCCTTCTCTCTACGTTGATAATCTCTATCTTCTCCCCTGCATTATATGTGTTTTCAAGAATCTTACCATTCTCAAGGTTCCTCAATTTCACCTTTACAAAAGCTCCCCCTTTACCCGGTTTAACGTGCTGAAACCATATAATAGAACAAGGTTTGCCGTTAAAATCAATAAAGAGTCCGTTTTTAAAATCAGATGTGTTTGCCATAAAACTATTTTTAATTTGATGCAAAGATAGAATAAAAGGAGAATCTTTTTTTGTAAAAATCAAAATTTGTTCTACTTTTGCACTCCCTGACCAAAAGGTGCCATAGCTCAGTTGGTAGAGCAAAGGACTGAAAATCCTTGTGTCCCCGGTTCGATTCCTGGTGGCAACAATTTTAAAGGGTTACATATTCGAAAATCCCTGAAAATTATTTTTTAGGGATTTTTGTTTTATTTCTGATCTACAAACACATTTCCTTTCATTTTAAACAAAAGATATCTTTCATTATAATGAAAGATTTATTATCTTTGTAGTGAAAAATTATCCATATTATTGTTAATAAGATGATAAGGCAGGAAGAGATAGCTTTTGTTATAGATGCACAACGGGAAACCTTTTTGAAACAGGATTCGGGGTTCATTCGTGATGCACTCTCAGAAATACCTATTGCAGATTCGTTTGCTACGATAATAACCGGAATACGCCGTTGCGGAAAAAGCACCTTGCTTTTACAACTGCTTCGCCGTGATTATCAGGATGCCATATACCTTAACTTTGACGATATACGACTATCTGTTTTTGAAACCGGAGACTTCGTGCGCTTCCACCGGGAGATAGAGAATCGGGAAATAAAGGTACTTTTCTTTGATGAAATACAGACTGTCAAAGGATGGGAGACGTTTGTCAATCAACTTTTGCGCGAAGGATATAAGGTATTCATAACCGGTTCTAACGCATCTATGCTTAGTATAGAATTGGGAACACATTTAACAGGCAGGCATCTGCCAATGGAACTATTCCCATTCTCTTACTCGGAGTTTATACAGTTTAAAAAACTGAATAACGGAGAGAACGCTGTTATGAATTATCTGAAAGAGGGTGGAATTCCCGAATACATTAAAACAGGAGCATCTGTTGTTTTGAATACACTAGTGGACGATATCTTATTGCGGGATATAGCTGTCAGGCATTCAATCCGTGATGTAGTCTCATTGAGGCAATTAACATCTTATTTGATAACCAATATAGGAAATCTCGTTTCTGCAAGCAAGTTAGTCGGAATGTTTGATGTAAAATCTCCTACTACTTTTCTGGAATATTTTTCATTCCTTAAAGATGCTTATCTACTGGAATTTGTCCCTGTTTTCAGCCACTCATTAAAGGTACAGGCACGTAATCCAAAAAAAGTATATGTGATGGATTTGGGAATCTATACGGAAAACTCTGTATCAAAAAGCGACAATATGGGAAGACGTTTAGAAAACCTTGTGTTTTTGCATTTACGCCGGAAATGTAAGCATATCTTCTATTACAAAGACCTTGGTGAATGTGATTTCATCACGATGAAAAAAAATGATGTAAAAGAAGCCATACAAGTATGCCTCACCATAGATGATGAGAATTTTAAAAGAGAATATAACGGGTTACTCTCAGCAATGCAGAATCTAGGCATAAAAGAGGGGAGTATCATTACCCTCAACCAAAGTGACACATTTGAGAAAGACGGTATGACAATTAGAATAATACCTGCTCATATATTTTTTCAAGAAGGAGGGTTGGTTGGATACAACTAAGGTGTTTTTGATGCAGCAGGACTATCTG
>JAUYTH010000276.1 GCA_030695165.1 Bacteroidales bacterium | reverse complement strand
TTATTGAATCCTCCATTATCTTTTTTATTAACCTTAACTTCAAATGTATGTGAAGTAGCACCTTTTGGAATGGTGAACAGGTTTGAGTTACCTCCGTTTATCATAAAGTCTCCTCCAATTGTCAAATCACTTTCAAATGAGAGGCTAACCTGGCTATCAGCATTTAGCTCCTTATCCAGTTTAAGCTTAAGTGTTAAAGTCTCTCCTTTGAATGGATTTGTGTGCAAAGTGCTGCCCTCCATATCAAAAGATAGTACAGGATAGACAATCTCCTTTGTCAGCTTAATTTTGATTTCTGGATTAACTTTTGGGTCAATAACATATTCTGTTCCCGGAGAAAGCAGAACCCGTATTTCAAGATTCTCATCCCAAATATTCTCATCAAGTATTGTTATCGGAATCAAAGCCTCCTGCAAACCCGCTGCTACTTTAATCTCTTTTGTCTCTATTGTAAAATGCTCATCTTCAACTGCTGTACCAGAGAAAGCAATTTTTACTGCCATCTCTTTTGCGGCAGGTGCAGAGAGTTTAAGTTTGACGTTATATAAACCGCTCTTTGTCTCAACAGTAACCTGAGGGATTTCAAATGATACTAATGTGATTCCGGGTTTAATCTCGGCAATTTTCTCACAAGAGATGAGCACAACTAGCAGAAGAAAAGCTATATAAAACTTACCTGAATATCTATTTATTAAATTCTTCATTATCCAAAAATTAAAAAGTTAATAGCCCAATTGCAACTCCTGCATTTGACCAATTTTTTGAATCTGTGGCAAATATATTACCACCATATACCTTTGCATACCCTGTTAATTTTGTTCTCTTTGCAAACTTCATCGGAAAGATGTATCTCAATGAACCATATATCTCTGCACTGTTTCTTCTGTGATACTCTATGTCTGGTATAAGAATGTTCTCCGATATCTCATTTTGTGAGGCCAAAAGCAAGTATGAGTCAGTTTTGAACCCTGCTTTAACAAAGCCCTCAAACTCCAGTTTGGTTTCATTGCGACTAAATAAAAGATATGACCCCTCTGCCCCTCCATAGAACTTACCTGCCCCAATCTCAGATTTTGGAAGATAGTAGGTGTTGGAGAAGTGGTTGTATCCCCCAAAAATTCCGGCACTCCATCTATAACCCTTTCCAGAAGCATTTCTAGAATAGGTTTTCCAACTTGCATTTATATCCGATGTTTTAACAACAAAACGGTTTTTGTATGTATAGATTGTTACCCAAGTCTCTGTAGAGATTCCGGTTAAAGTGTCTCTTGTGCTTATAAGGTTTTGCCTGTGTTCATCTGCACCTCCATCTTTAATTAATGCAGTAAGAGTAAAATTGTGTAGAAAATTATTCTGTTCAATTAGCAAATTAGAGACAAGTCTATAATTAAATGAGTTATACGAACCAGGAGACTGTTTTTTATCTCCCAAAGTCTCCTGCCACTGTGCATCCATACCGGCAGAAAGTAAAAACTTTACCTTTTCGTTTGCATAATTGTACTGAAGAGACCCACCAATATAATCACTTACGAACTGCCTTGAAAATCCTCTGTAACCGCCAATTCTTCCTATTGCACTCTCCATACCGGAAAATGTATAGTACTTAAGATTTGGGTCTGTCTGAACCGTTGTAAGGCCGGGCATCTTCTCTTTATCGAAACGGTAGTAAAGATCAACTCCCACTTTTGAGCTTTTGCTTACTGCATAAGTAAGAGAGGGAATAATAGAGTAGTCGAGTGAATAACTTCTGGATCTTGGGTCTCTTTGACGTGAAATATCGCTGACGTGATAATCTACTGTTACTCCAAAATTAAATTTCCCCATAGGTATTGTATAGATCTTAAGATTAAGATCAAACTTTTGAGTTTGATAATCTCCCTTGACACTGCTACCATAAATATAGGGGTTTGAATTGTATGTTTTGATAACATCAGACCAGGCTCTGTCACCCTCATTGTTCATCAAAAATGAGAACGACCCTCGTACATATATCTTCTCATTGAAACGGTCATATCTTTGGGTAGAGAACCTCAACGCCTTGTTGGATGAACCCTCCTGGGCTCTGTGATAATCTCCTCTGCTTACAAATCTTTCAAGAGAGGTGAAACTACCCTTGGTAACATTTGAAAATGCAAGCCCTGCAGCGTTATTAGTATTTAACCACTGTTGCTGAATAATTTGCAGCTCTCTGCTCTGAATATCCGGATATTTGGTTACACTATCCTTAACCTGTGAATAAAGTGATTCACAAAGTGATAGCATTATAAATGATATTATTATAAACTTCTTCATATAAAACTAGTTAAGCAGTTGTGGGTTATTGTAATTTCTTGGAACAGGTCCTTTGATTATTACAAAGTCCTCTATGCTGTTATTGGTATCTTTCAATACTACTCTTCCATCAATAACTGCACTCACTTTGCGCTCCAGGGACTCATTTGTATAACCCGATGTTGCGTTGATAAATGCAAAGCCGGCATCCACAATGTCCTGAAATCTTTTAAGATTTACATCAGGTCCTGTAGAGGCATTGTTCTTTAGACACTCTATCCCATCAAGTACTGTCTCAACAGGAACTCTTCTAAAACGCTCCCCCGCTGTTTTTCCGGGTGCGAAAAACTCCGGCCACTGCATAATATCTTCTTCCGTTTCAAAAAGGAAGATTGCATTTGGAGCTCCTGTAATTAGATTAAGAAACTTTATTGAAGTTGAACTTGATAGTACCACAAGAGCTTTAACATCCGGGTTCCCGGT
>JAUYTH010000267.1 GCA_030695165.1 Bacteroidales bacterium | reverse complement strand
CCGCTACTATATCCACAGATATTGTTTTGGTAATTTGGTTTTTTGCATCCCCTTTTAGTGGGATGTTTAAACCTTTTCGTAATCTAATGTGGTCTGACATTATTTATAAATAATTATCTCAAATTGTTATATAAATGTATCGTTTTGATAAAATTTTTGCCGCAAAGATACACATTATTTATAAATTTGTACCCAATGAACAGAGAATTTTCTAGTATAATTGAGGGGCTTAATCCTGCTCAAAAACAAGCAGTTGAAGAGTTTACAGGCCCCTCGCTCATAATTGCGGGGGCGGGTTCGGGAAAGACCAGGGTTCTGACTTGCAGAATAGCCAATGTATTAAGTAATGGCCACAAAGCGGGCTCCATACTTGCTTTAACCTTTACCAACAAAGCATCCAAGGAGATGAAGGAGAGGATCTCCTCTCTTGTTGGGTATGATAGGGCGAGGTATTTATGGATGGGCACTTTTCACTCGGTTTTTGTCCGTTTTTTGCGTGAAGATGCGGGGTTGATAGGTTTCCCAACCTCTTTTACAATCTACGACACATCGGATTCAAGGAGTGCAATCAGGAATTGTGTGAAGGAGCTATCCCTTGACGAGAAGATTTACAAACCAAACGAGGTTCTCTCAAGAATCTCAATGGCAAAAAATAATCTTATTACATCATCTTCCTACCTCTCAAACGCAACCTTACAGCAGAACGACGCTGCTGCAAGAAAACCGAGAATCGGTGAGATTTATGCTCTTTATGAGAAGAGATGCAGGCAGAGCGGGGCAATGGATTTTGATGATATATTACTCTATACTAATATCTTGATTCGTGACTTCCCGGAGGTTTTAGATAAGTTGCGCAACAGGTTTTCATTCATTCTTGTAGATGAGTACCAGGATACTAATTTTGCTCAGTGGCTTATTGTAAAAAAGTTATCTGAGAAGCACCGGAATTTGTGTGTGGTGGGAGATGACTCTCAGAGTATCTATGCTTTTCGCGGCGCGCGGATAGAGAACATTCTAAATTTTAAGAAGGATTATCCCGAGGCTAAGGAGTTTCGTCTGGAGCAGAACTACCGTTCTACTCAGACAATTGTAAATGCGGCAAATTCGCTTATTTCCCGAAACTCTCTTCAGTTAAAAAAGGAGTGTTTCTCGGCTGCTTCGGTAGGGGAGAATATTGAGGTTGTAAAGGCCTACACAGACCAGGAGGAGTCTTTCCTGCTTGCCTCCTCAATTGTCTCCAAAATATATAAGGACAAAAGTGCATACAGCGAATTTGCCGTCCTCTACAGAACCAACGCTCAGTCGCGCGCCGTGGAGGAGGCTCTGCGCAAGAGATCTCTGCCCTACAAAATTTATGGGGGACACTCTTTCTACGATCGTGCAGAGGTTAAGGATATGATGGCTTACCTGCGCCTGCTGGTCAACCCCAAAGATGACGAGGCGTTTCGCCGTGCAATAAAGGTCTCCGGAAAAGGTATAGGCGACACAACTATGGGTTACCTCTCTGCTGCCGCTGCAGCCGGCGGGGTCTCAATGTGGGAGGCTATCCATACAGGTGATGTGCAGAGTTTCGGAATAAAAAGCGCCACCTACAACCGTTTTATGGAGTTCTGCGGCGTCATCTCAGACATCCGCTCCAGAGTTGCCGCTATTAACGCCTATGACATCGCTATGGAGATCTTTATCCGAAGCGGCTACGCCACCCTGCTAAAAAGCGACACCACCCTCGAGGGGCAGTCCCGTGCAGAAAACGTGGAGGAGCTCTTCAACTCCATCAAGGCCTTCGTGGAGGAGCAAGAGGCCGAATCCGACCTGGAATCTGCCGCCGTGCCGGAACCTTCACCCGGTCAAGAACCTGCCGCCGTGCCGGAACCTTCACCCGGTCAAGAATCTGCCGCTGGGTTGGAACCCGGCCCCCAATCTGCAACCGTTGTCCCGGCCGCTTTTCTTGGCGACTATCTGGAGACCATCTCCCTGATGAGTGTGATGGACGACAATAAAGATGAAGATTCAAATAAAATTAGCCTAATGACCGCGCACTCTGCTAAAGGTCTGGAGTTTACTCACGTATTTATTATCGGGTTGGAGGAGAATCTTTTCCCATCGGTAAACTCTTCCAGCAGCGAAAATGAAATTGAGGAGGAGCGCAGGCTGATGTATGTGGCGATAACCCGGGCAAAAAAGAGTGTAACCATATCTTATGCCCAATCAAGGTTCCGCTGGGGTAGCCACGTAAGTTATCCTCCCAGCCGCTTCCTGAGAGAGATAAATCCAAAATTCCTCAACTGGCCCGATCTCGAAAACGAAAAAAATGGCCGTTTTGGCGCAACCACAAATTTTGGTGCAGATTCCGGCTCATATCACAATTCCGGTTCAGCCAATCGCCCAGGTTCATTCAACCGACCGGGCGCTCAACCTGCCGGCGGAGGTGAATCTTCAATGCCTGCCAAAAGGGCATCTGCAGGTTTTACGCACCCAAAACCGGCTGATCCAAACTTTATAGCCGATCCAATCTCAAAACTTGCGGCCGGACAAAAAATCGAGCACGACCGCTTCGGATTTGGTCAAATTCTGTCAATTGAGGGTGATCCTCTTAATCTAAAGGCAGTTGTAGATTTTGATGAGGGTGGAAGGAAAATATTATTACTTAAATTTGCAAAACTTCGCATCATAGAATAATTTGTGGCACGAGATTTGTTAATTATTAAGATGAAGTTTTTCATAGTTTAAGTTTAGGTTAAGTAATGGGGTTTTATCTCTCGGAGATAGGGCCCCATGAAATTTATATACCCTCCCCATCTGTTAGTGTTTTGTGTAAGTGCTTGTAGATTAGTATACTAATTTATGCGTTTTTCTCAATTTTCAAAATCCCTATTTTTAAACACTTGTACACCAGCTTGTTTCACATAACACTGCCAGTTGAATGCGGTCTGATTATCTGCGCTATGCAAAAAAAACTAGAGATTGCATTGATATTAGCTGAAAATGTGGCGTTTAAGCAAGTGGGGAACTTCAACAAAGTTTGGTCCGCTTCGCGGTTGTGTTGTCCGCTTCGCGGTTGTGTTTTTCGCTGTAAATTAGCAACATCCCACGATGCTTGGCAAGGTTCTCTCCCATCTGTAAATTAGCAACATCCCACGATGCTTGGCAAGGTTCTCTCTTGGCAAGGTTCTCTCCGTTTATTTAAATGCTTGCTCGGAGAGGCCGGTGCCGTTGAGTTTGAGTTGGTGGAAGTAGTCGGGTACGGGGCGTCCCTGGAGTGAGTCTACATATAGCTTGGCGAGGTATTGGCTTAGCATAAAGCCGTGGCCGCGCATTCCTACGAATAGCCCAAGTTGTGGGTCTACAATGTAGCGTGGTTCGACGTAATAGCCGGACCATACTGCCTGGAAGCCAACTCCGCTTAGGCGTGGAATCCAGTTGCTGAATATCTCTGTTACAACTTCCAGGAACTCCTGAGAGGTAACTTTCAGATTTTTGTCGGTCTCAAGGGCGTCGTTTAGAGGGGATGCGCAACCAATAATCTGGCCTGTTTCGGCAAGTTGTTGACCGTAAACTGCAGAGAAGCCTTTGTATTTGCGTCTGTCTATGAGCATATCTAGGTTTGCACCGTTTTTGCCAAGCAGTGGGAGTCTTTTTGTAATGAAGGCCTGGTGTTTCACAGGGTAGAGCCCGGTTTCGATGCCAAGTTTTTTGGCGAATGTCTCGGCCTCGGCACCTAAAGCGTTAATGAAGATCTCTGTGCGGTACTCGATAAACTCTTTGTTTGAGTTTTGTACGATTACGTTGTATTCGTCTCCAACTTTGCTCACCTCTACAATTCGGTTGTTCTCCAGAATTGTTCCCCCTTCGCGGCGGCCTATCATCCGAATCACATCAATTGTCTGCCCGGGATTTGCCTGCCAGCAATCGTTTGTGATTAGGGCGTGGCTGTATAGATTCAGTGACGGATTGAAGTGCTCAGATACCTCTTTGCGGAAATCCTTTTTTTCTATCATATAGGCATCGGACCAACCCCTGGATGCGTCCAGAGATTTGTATGTAGCCTCGTCGTGGGCAAAACTTACATATCTAATGAGGCGGAAGTCAATATCGTGAACCTTTTGCAGGTCGCGGAAAATCTCGAGGTTGTGTTTAGCAATATCTGCAAGAGCCGGCAATGAGAATGCGGGACGGCCACCTGCGATATTCCTCCAGGAGCTTCCAAGTCCGTCGTTTATGAGCAGAGGTTTGTATCCTGCCTCTGCAAGGAATCTGAATAGTGAAGAGCCCGCAACTCCGCCACCTGCAATGATTGCAGGCACTTTGTTTACAGCTCTTTTATTTCCGGGCAAAATTATCTCTTCAACTCTGTCTACATTGACCATATCTCCAAGAGTAACCAGGTTGGACATAGGTCCGCGCGGGGTTGGGTCTCCATAAACTTCAATCCCATAAGGTCTTAGAAGCAGGCGGGCTCTTGGAATGCAACGGCTCCCGCGGCAGGCACCCATCCCGATTCTGGAGATGTGCTTAAGTTCGTCTGAGGAGATAGCTGTGCGGTCGCCGATTACAGATATAAGTTTATCTACAGTTATATCTTCGCAGTGACATACATAGGTCTTAGATTCGTGCTTCTCTGTTAGCGGAACAAGTTCCAGTTTTTGCGGAAATTCCTTTTTTACAATGAAGCCCCTTACAGTTAAAAGTTTTTCGCCCTCTACTGTAGTAGCTTTAACACGGGCAATATTGGTCTTGTTCTCTTTCTTTAAAATCTTCTCAATAACACCCTCTCCAAGTATCTCTCCGTTATTGTCTACCAAAAACACCTCTTCACCTTCATCTGCCTTATATTCAATAGGAAGGAACAGCCAGTTTTTATTTAACTGATAGCCGAAAATTGCCAGCCCCGGGCACTGGTAGACGCAGTTCATACAGCCGGTACACTTTTCAAAATCTATGAGAGGAACTGTAGATGTGGACGTTTTAACAATCGCTCCATATTTGCAGGCGAATGCGCAAGGGTTGCAGGCAAAACCGTAGAGACAGTCTATCTGCACAAACCCTTTTGACCACATCCGCTCCTTTGATGGAAGCGCAGGGCTCTCTAAAATTTTTATTGGATGTTGTTGTGAATCAATATACTCTTTGGATACTGCCAGATATTGGTCGTAGTCGTATCTCTTCCCGAGCTCTTGCATTATCTCAAATGCACACTGTTTCCCACGAAGCACTGCAGATGTTCCCTCTCCAATTTTTACGGAGTCTCCCACACCGTGGCAGTTGCGGCCATACACCTCTACCCCTTTGCGGAATAGCTGGTTGTCCGGAATAAGGCCGGTGCAGATGTTTATACAATCTATCCCCTCTATTCTCTTCTCTGTCCCGGGAATCGGTTTGAAATTTTTACACTCTGCAATAATTGCCCCAATTACTCCTGTATGTGTCTCATTTGGAATTGCTTCAAGGAGGATATGTGATGTAAGAACAGGAATTCCAAGGCGGCGCACCCTGTTGGCCTGAACAGGAAATCCACCCTCATTAGGCATTGCCTCAATAATAGCTTTTACATTAGCACCGGCCTGCATTGCCTGGTAAGATGTGAGGTAACCTATATTTCCAGCACCCACTGTTAAAATATTTTTCCCAAGCAGTGTGAGCTCATTGTTCATCATCCTCTGTACAACAGCTGCTGTGTATACGCCCGGAAGGTCGTCATTTTTGAATGCCGGCATAAAGGGAACAGCTCCTGTAGCAATTACAAGATGCTGAGCATCTACATAAACGATCTCTTGTTTAGCTATATTCTTTATTACAAGTCTTTTACCTTCGAGTACTTCCCAAACAACAGAGTCCAGCAGAATTCCTGAGTGGTCATCTCCGGCAAGAGTGTTAGCAATGTCAAATCCCCTCATTCCGCCAAAGCGCTTCTCTTTCTCAAAGAAGAAGAACTGGTGGGTCTGCATCAGGAACTGACCCCCAATCTTACTGTTATTATCTATTACTATGTTATGTACGTTTGCCTTATTGAGCTCCTCTCTCACTGCCAAACCAGCAGGTCCGGCACCAATTATTGCTACAGTGGTTTTGTAAACCTTTACGCTGCCGTTTTCACTCTTATCCTCCTGTGGAAGATAGGACTCATCTATTCTCTCTACACTCTTTACATCATCTACTTTTGTTATGCAGATGCGGCGAACTTTGCCATCTACCAACATTTCGCAGGCGCCGCATTTGCCTATACCACACTCCATTGTGCGCTCACGGTTCTCCAGACTGTGTTTATGAACTACCAAACCCCGCTGGTGTAATGCTGCTGCAATTGTAAAACCCTTTTGACCTGTAACCCTATTTCCCTCAAAAAGAAACTCTACGCTATCTTCCGCAGGGATAGGAAGAATTGGATGTTCGGTGATTCTGTACATAGCTAGTTTTTATAGTTCATTTTAAAT
>JAUYTH010000262.1 GCA_030695165.1 Bacteroidales bacterium | reverse complement strand
GACGCCGGTTGAGGTGATATCTGCAAGTAGTGTGGCGATGGTTTTGGTTCCGTTTGCAAATTTCTCCATTTCGAAAACTCCTACAGGGCCGTTCCAGAGTACGGTTTTAGAGGCGCGAAGCACCCCTTCCCACTCTTTGAGGGTAGATGGGGCAGCGTCCATTCCAAGCCATCCGTCCGGAATTGCGTTGTCCTGACAGATTTTTGTGTTGGCGTCGTTGCTGAATGCATCTGCACACACAACCTCACCTGAGTAGTAGAGTTTGACCCCTTTTGCGGCGGCCTTCTCCAGGATGGTGAGCGCAAGCTCCATCTGGTCATCTTCGCAGAGAGAGTTTCCAATCTTACCACCTTGTGCTTTGATAAAGGTGAAGACCATACCGCCGCCGATAATCATATTGTCGCATACATCAAAAAGCTTCTCGATAATGGCAATTTTGGAAGATACTTTGGCTCCGCCGATAATGGCTGTCACAGGGTGTTCTGGAGATTTTAGCACTTTGTCTATAGCTTTAATCTCGCCCTCCATTACATACCCAAACATTTTATCGTTAGGGAAGTGTTTGGCTATAAGAGCTGTAGATGCGTGAGCACGGTGGGCAGTACCAAAAGCGTCGTTGATATAACAATCTGCATAAGAGGCCAGCTTTTTGGTAAACTCCTTCTGAAGCTCCTTCATAGCCGCCTTGGCTGCCTTCTTCACTTCGTCCGAAGCATCTTCTGCCAAATCGCGTGGTTTTCCCTCCTCCTGAGCATAGAAACGAAGGTTCTCAAGAAGCAGAACCTCACCTGGTTTAAGGGTTGCAGATAGTTGTGCGGCCTCCTCTCCCATACAGTCAGGAGCAAATTTGATCTTTACTCCAAGCTTCTCCTCTATTGCCGGAATTATATGTTTAAGAGAGTATTTGCCGGTTGGCCCTTTTGGACGACCCAGGTGGGACATCACGATTAGGGATCCACCCTTCTCAAGTACTTTTTTTAGTGTCGGAATTGCTGCTCTGATGCGGGTGTCATCTGTAATTTGAAAAGATTCGTTAAGGGGAACATTAAAGTCTACCCTCACAATGGCTCTTTTACCCGTGAAGTTGTAATTATCAATACTTTGCATATGGAATATTTATTAAATAAATGTTTATCCGAGCCGCAAAATTAAGAATATTCTCAGAAAATTACTACCTTCGGTGCTGTTTAATTAACAATTTAAAACCAAATTTTGTGATATTACTGGAGTCTCCCCAAAAGTGGAGTGATTATGAGCTGATTGACTCAGGGGATTTTGAGAAGCTCGAAAGATTTGGCAACTATTGTCTTATCCGTCCGGAGCCCAAGGCGTTGTGGGAAAAGAGACTCTCTCAAAAGGAGTGGCTGGATTTGGCGCATACTAAGTTTACAACCGGTGCCGGGTTTGGCAAGTCGGGCAAAGAGGACTCCGGAACCTGGCATCAGCTTAAAAAAATGCCGGACCAGTGGGTTATCGGCTATAAGAAGGGTCAGCTGGATTTCAATATGAGGCTTGGCCTCACCGCTTTCAAACACGTGGGAATCTTCCCGGAGCAGGCCCCAAACTGGGACTACATATACGAAAACACCTCCAAAATATCTGCAGAGAACGGCAAGAACGGTTTCCCGAGGCCAAAGATCCTCAACCTTTTTGCCTACACAGGGGCTGCATCGCTGGCCGCTAAGTGTGCAGATGGAGATGTTACGCACCTAGACTCTGTTAAGCAGGTGGTTAGTTGGGCAAGAACCAATATGGAGTTGAGTAGGCAAGATAACATCCGCTGGGTCATCGAGGATGCTCTTAAGTTTGTTAAGAGGGAGGCAAGAAGGGGAAATCTTTACCAGGGAATAATTATGGACCCGCCCGCCTACGGGCACGGCCCGGATGGTGAGAAGTGGAAGCTGGATGAGCTTCTCTTTGAGATGATGCAGGAGGTTGCGCAGATTCTGGCTCCAAAAGATAGCTATCTGGTTTTAAACCTCTACTCGAACGGATACTCTGCTCTCCTCTCCGAGACCATTGTTAAGAGCGCGTTTCACCTGATGGATAAAAAGAGAGAGAGCTATGAACTCACCTACGGAGAGCTGTTCATTGCAGATAAATTTGAAAAAGCCCTGCCACTGAGCGTCTTCACCCGTCTGCGGAGATAATTAAAGAGCAAAATGTGACGGCCGGCCCGGCAGCCTGGCAAGTGACACAACAGAAAGAAGATTTAAAACATAAAATATGACAACACTACCGGCAATTCTTGCGGCTCCGCTTGCAATAACCTGGGGGCCAAACCCGGAGATATTCTCTATCGGGCCAATACATATCAGGTATTACAGTATTCTGTTTATATCGGGATTTATAATCGGCTACTACATCTTTATGAGGTTTTTCAAGAGAGAGGGGTTGCCTGTAGAGATTCTGGACACACTGCTTTACACCTTGTTGGGGAGTGCAGTTATTGGAGCAAGGCTTGGTCACTGCCTCTTCTATGAACCGGAGTACTACCTCTCCAAGCCGTGGGAGATTTTTATGATATGGGAGGGCGGGCTTGCCAGCCACGGAGGCGCAGTTGCAATTCTAATTGCCCTCTGGTACTATGCGCGCAAATATGGCCGCAGATACGATTTTGACTATATGTGGTTGTTGGACAGAGTTGGTGTTGCAACCCCTCTCGCCGGAGCACTCATTCGTCTGGGGAACCTTATGAACTCAGAGATTTACGGAAATCCTACAGATCTTCCGTGGGGCTTTATCTTCACAATTAGGGGAGAGACCCTTGCAAAGCACCCAACCCAACTATACGAAGCTCTGGCATATCTGCTTACATTCGCATTCCAGATGCTCCTCTACTGGAAGTTTCTGGATAAACTCAAAAAGGGCACGATGTTCGGCATATTTATGATAGGAATTTTCGGAACCCGATTCTTCATAGAGTTTGTAAAAGAGCCCCAGGTAGCTTTCGAACAGGGTATGACACTCAATATGGGCCAGTGGCTTAGCATTCCATTTATCCTTTTAGGCATTTCCATTATTATTTACAGCATCATAAAAGGTTCGCCCGCTGCAATCCAAAACGATGCAGATATCAAAAAAGCAAAAACAAAATCTGCCTCAGATAATGTAAAGCCTACCGCAGATAACATTAAGACTGGTAAGACGAGATAGGCTACATCCGCTCACCGTCGCGGCGGAGGTCTTTCTCTTTGATTGAGTGGCGTTTGTCATACTCTCTCTTTCCTTTGGCCAGGGAGATGTTTAGTTTTGCGTAGCCGTTTTCGGCGATAAAGAGCCGGGTTGCAATTATGGTGAGCCCCTTCTCTCGTGTGGCACGGAAAAGACGGCTGAGCTCTCTTTTACTGAGCAGAAGTTTTCTGTCGCGCTTAGGGTCGTGCTTGTTGAAACTGCCCCACCAGTAATCTGCAACGTGCATATTTTTGACAAAGAGCTCTCGGTTCACAAAATAGCAATAGGAGTCCGAAAGGGAAGCTTTACCGGCGCGGATAGATTTAATCTCTGTGCCTGAGAGAACTATTCCTGCGGTAAAACTTTCGATGAACTCATACTCAAATGAGGCTCTCTTGTTTTTAATCTCTATTTTACTCTTTGCTTTAGTCATTGGAGTGCAAAAATAGTGTAAATTTGTGAGATGAACCATAATTTAGTTAGCGGGATGAATGCAGACCTTCTTTGCATTCTTGGGCCAACGGCCTGTGGCAAGACAAAATATGCCGTAAAGTTAGCCGCTTCGGCTTCGGGAGAGATAATATCTGCAGACTCCCGCCAGGTTTATAGGGGGATGGATATCGGCACCGGGAAAGACCTTTGTGAATACACATATAATGGAGTTGAAGTTCCGTATCACCTTATAGATATTGCAGATCCCGGGAGCAGATACAATATATTTGAGTATCAGCGGGATTTTCATAAAGCGTATGAAGATATTAAAAGCAGGGGTAAGCTGCCGGTTCTTTGCGGCGGAAGCGGGCTCTACATTGAGGCTGCCACTGCAGGGTATCAGCTGCCGGAGGTTCCCCCCGACCCACTTTTAAGAGAGGAGCTCGAGAGGGAGAGCAGCGAAGAGCTTATCAAAAGACTCGCGGCAATGAAGAGCCTGCACAATGTAAGTGATACCCAGAGCCGCAAACGGCTCATAAGGGCACTTGAGATTGCCATCTACCAGCAGCAGAATCCCTCAAACAGCACAGAGTACCCCCCAATCAAAACCAGATTCATCGCGATAGATGTGGGTAGAGAG
Source organism: Bacteroidales bacterium (assembly GCA_030695165.1). Lineage (GTDB taxonomy): Bacteria > Bacteroidota > Bacteroidia > Bacteroidales > UBA932 > Bact-08. The sequence continues at coordinate 7,964 of JAUYTH010000262.1, read as the reverse complement.
GAGCGAATTAAGAGAATAGACAAACGGCTCAAAGAGCGGCTCAAGGGTGGTATGATTGATGAAGTAAAAGGGTTGCTGGAGAGCGGGCTTAAGCCGGAAGATCTTATCTACTATGGGCTTGAGTACAAATATGTAACCCTCTACATTACCGGCGAGATAAGCTATGTGCAGATGGAGAGCCGCCTATCTACGGCCATTCATCAGTTTGCAAAGAGGCAGATGACCTGGTTCCGCGGAATGGAGCGCAGAGGCATAAATATTGAATGGGTAAGTCCGGAGGGCAGATTGGTTTTTTAAGTAAGTTAAACAGATAATAAATTGAATAGGATATGAGAAGAGGTTTAAGGATTGGATTTGTGCTGGCTTTAATGGCAGTGATGTTGCACCCCTTTTATGCAAATGCGCAAAAGCAGGAGGAGATGAAGTTTGTGAATGTAGATGATCTTATGATAATAGGTAAGGGGTTTGAAGAGAGTCACGTGAAATATGGCCGTGTTCCTGCATCCCTAGTGCCCGAGCTCAGGAAAGAGCTGCTGAGTCTGGGGGCAAACAGTTCCGGGCTGGCTGTGCGGTTCAACTCCAACAGCTCCGTGATCTCTGTAAGATGGAAGCTTCTGGAGGATGTTAGTATGAACCATATGCCGGACACCGGGATAAAGGGGCTGGACCTCTATGTTCTGGATGGGGGCAGATGGCAATATATTGGTACAGCAAGGCCCAACGCCAAGGAGAGTTTTGCCGTATTTGTGAGAAATATGACCAAACAGAATCGGGAATTCATCGCATATTTTCCACTTTATGACGGGGTAGAGTCTGTGGAGATAGGGGTAGAGCAGGATGCCCAACTTAGAGCGCCTCAAAACAGCAGGCTGGTAAAGAGTGCCAATAAAAAGCCGCTTCTCTTTTACGGCACAAGTATAACCCAGGGCGGGTGCGCCTCAAGACCCGGAATGGCATACCCATCAATTATTGGAAGAGCTCTGGACAGAGAGACCATCAACCTTGGTTTCTCCGGAAATGGTAAGATGGACTTTGCAATGGCAAAGGCAATTAATATGGTTGATGCAGATGCCATTATCCTGGACTGCCTTCCAAACACAACTGCCCAAAGTTTAAAAGACAGCGCTTACAGATTCATTACCCATATTGCTTTGGCAAAACCAAATGTAAAGATCTATATGGTAGAGAATGCCAACTTCCCATACCTGATAGTTGATACCGTTACCAAAGCAGCACTGGAAGAGGAGAACCAGGTGTGGCGCGAACTCTACGCCCGGCTTCTCACAGAGGGATTTCTCAACATAGAGTACATAAGAGGCGACAACCTCCTTGGAGAAGATGGCGAAACCACCGTGGACGGAGTCCACTTCACCGACCTCGGCTTCCTGCGATTCGCTGGGTCACTTATGGAGTACCTCAAGATTTACTCCCCGCAATAGAGCAATAAAAATCTTATGTCGCTTGAGGAAGGTATCCCCAATAAATAAGCTCCTCTCTATTTTTAATCTCTTGTATTGCACCATCGTGTAATATTAAGACCCTTGAAGCGACATCCAGAATATTTCTGTAATCGTGATCGGTAATGATGAACCCCTTAAATTTTGATTGCTCCTGTATGTGCCTCTTTATCTCATCCTTATAGACAGGAGCTATGCCATTAAAAGGCTCGTCAATCAAAACATAATTTGCCTTAGAATAGGTAATCAGGAGTATCTCAAGGAGTCTCTTCTCTCCCCCCGATAACTTATTGCACTTTTTGTTGACCAGTGGCCGGATTAGAGGATTTTCTGAAATTATTTCACCACTGTATTTGTCGCAAAACAAGTTGATGATAGTTTTGATCTTTATATGGTTTGGTAAAAAACCATCTTGCGGTAGATAGTTGATCAGGTTCCGACTATCATTCACACCATTGATTATTTTATCGCCAACCTTTACAAATTTTGTATCGGCATTGAGAGAACCAAAAATAATTTTTAATAAAGTAGATTTCCCGGATCCATTACGACCGAGTAATCCCACAATTTCACCCGGGTTACAAGAGATAAATATATCTGTCAATACTTGGTTGTTCCCATAACTTTTAATTATGCTATCTACGTGCAGACCATTCATATCAAAATCAATATTAAACAGGCAATTCCGCTAATTACAAGTGTTGATGCCCATAGAGATTTTCGACTTAATCCCAGATTGTAGTAGAAATAGTAATCATTAGAATACCGAACGTCATACACAAAGAAATGAACCATCGGGCAGATAAACAGATATGCCAGTCCGGTATACTTCAATGAAAAAGTACCGGTAGCCATTATCCCGGTCATCCCTATCATAATAGAAAATATCGCCGAAGGGATAATCAGTTTTTTGTAAAATATTAATAGGCTTTGCATTAGAAAAATATATTCTTATCAAGTTTATATCGCCAGATTTTTTCATCAGTATCGATAGCGAATATTTCTCCTGAATTTTGATCAACAAAATAATAGCGGAGTTTTTCTTTGAAGGAAAATTCAATCAAAGGAGATCCATCCTGTTTAAAGGTATAAATAATAGTGTTAATACCTATTGAAGAAGAATATTCAGGGTATGATAAAACAAAAAAATAGTCTTTTGTAGAACTGGCACCACCAAGATATGTTCTCATATTGGATACTGCTTTAGTGTAGTCACCAGCTTCCTTAGAAAGCTTTATTGTTTTCTTTGTTTTTTTTGTCAAATCGAAAAAAAAGATTGAGTTCAAATAGGAGTTTGATATTGCAAATTTTTGTAGATCAGGGGATATTGCAACAGTACCATCATAAACTAGAGAATTAAAATTACTTGTTCGAACGAAGTTTTGCATAAAAATACTATCAGTGACAACACTTTTGTTTAAATCAAAATTCACAAAATATGGGTTTGGATTATCAGACTCAGTCAGAGAATTTGTACTCCTTGCTATAATTAACTTATCATTATTGAGGTCAAAGATAAAAGAAGATTCTGCGATCCTAACTTTCATTTCATAATCAGTTGTGAAATCAAATTCTTTTGTAAAGATGGCTTTATTAGAATCTACCGACCTATTTACATCCAACCACGCCATAAAATAGGGATATGATCTTATTAACAAATTCATCTTCCCTTCAGAAATATCCCATTGATTTATCCTCCTCAGATTAGTAATTTCATTTGGTCCTCTTCCTTTTGTAAGTAATCCTACAATGTGCTTGTAGTCCTTTCTACGAAATACTTCTAGTGCATACTTTGCCGATTTAGATTGAAATATTAAACATAATAAGGAGTCAGATAACATTATTCCTGTAGGATCAAGTACCGAAATAGGTAAAGTGTCTTTATCTCCACAAAAAATGGTTTTAGGAAACTTTTCTATGTAGGCTGAGTTGTTACTATCTGTTGCAGATTTGCACCCGTAAATAAACAACAGGAAAAAAAAGCAACTTTGCCAGTGTTTGATGTATCTCATTGTTAGTTAATTAAATATAAAAGGCAGTTTTCCAATATTGGAAAACTGGCTTTTGTAAATATATGAAAAATATATATTTACATCAAACACTGCCAAAGCCTAACACTATTTTGATTTCAAAAGCAAAAGCATTACCTTCGTATTCAGATACAGTAGTATCTCAATATAATAAAATACATCATAATCAAATACAGTAGTATGCCTTTGCTCTATAATTTCGACATAGAATCTCCTCAAGAGTTATTAGCCATTCTTGCCGGGAATATGCAAAAACGCAGGCTGGAAAAAGGACTTTCCCGAGAAGCTCTTACCGAACTTAGCGGAGTCCCGACACCTACGATTGCCAAGTTTGAACAAAAGCACACCATTTCACTGGCATCATACGTAGCAATTGCAAAAGCATTGGGATATTCCAATGCTATAAAAGAGCTATTATCCAAACCTCTGTTCAGCACTATGAAAGAGCTGGAAATGATTAACAAGAATAAAAACAGAAAGAAGGGGCGCAATGAAATCGGTAAATAAACTTACAGTAACCTATCACAGCTGTTTCGGCGTATGGTTTTTAATGTGTTGACGGAGAATAAGGATGATCACGCAAAAAACTTTAGCTTCATCTGTAAAGATGGAATATGGTCATTAGCCCCGGCCTATGACCTAACCCGCAGCACAAACGGATATAATGGCGAGCACGCAACCTCTGTAAATAATCAAGGAAACCCTACCATTGAAGACCTGCTCATCGTCGGCGAAAGTATCCGCATACCACTCAAAAAAGGCCGGGAGATGATATTGAGCATAGCAGAAAAGTGCTCCGAAATAACATCCAAGGACTACATCTCTGCTTTAAAAAAGATGTAGACTGCAATTGCTACACCAACAGAGACAATCAACTTTGCCAGTGTTTGATGTATCTCATTGTTAGTTAATTAGATATAAAAGACAATTTTCCAATATTGGAAAACTAGCTTTTGTAAAGATATGAAAAATATATAGTTACATCAAACACTGGCAGAGCGCGTAGCGGTAAACACACCTGCGCAGGAAAAATTGAACTGGCAGTGTTATGTGAAACAAGCTGGTGTACATGTGTTTAAAAATAGGGATTTTGGAAATTGAGAAAAACGCAAAAATTAGTCTACTAATCTACAAGCACTTACACAGAACACTAACAGTTGATGCCGGTGGTCCCTTCGTAGAATTGAGGCATCTCGATGCCGGTGGGGTATTGGAAGACTTTTAGGTCGAATTGGGGAACGATGGCGAGTACGTGGTCGAAGATATCTGCCTGAACTCCTTCGTAGTAGACCCAGTCTTTGTTGCTTATGAAGAAGTAGAGCTCAACCGGGATTCCTCGCTCGGTGGGCTGGAGTTGCCGTACCATATGGATCATCTGTTGGTTTACCTCGGGGTGGCGGTTGAGGTACTCGACAAGGTATGCACGAAATACTCCGATGTTGGTTTGGCGCCGTCCGTTTACCAGGACGGAGTTGTCAATATTGTTGTCTGCATTGTATGTGGCAATCTCTGCCTCTGTCTGATCTATGTAGTCGCGCAGATAGCTGATCTTACGAAACCTTTCGAGCATATCCGGAGTACAGAACTTTAGGGTGCTCATATCTATCAACACAGATCTTTTGACCCTGCGGCCGCCGGACTCCTTCATCCCACGCCAGTTCTGGAAAGATTCGCTCACCAGAGAGTATGGGGGGAGAGTTGTGATGGTGTTATCGAAATTCCGGACCTTTACAGAGTAGAGGCTTATCTCCTCCACATCGCCATCTGCACCATATTTGGGAACGGTAATCCAGTCTCCCTGGCGTAACATATCGTTTGCAGATAGTTGCCACCCGGCCACAAACCCAAGGATGCTGTCTTTGAAGATTAGCAACAGGATTGCCATTGAGGCTCCAAGGGCAGCAAAAAGGGAGGTGAACTCTTTGTTAATCAGTATACTTAATATAACAATTGCCCCGACAAAGTAGGCCAAAACGGCTATAATCTGGAATATAACTTTGATCGGCTTGTCTGAGTAGTCTTTGGAGAGGGTGTAGATATCTGTGAGAGCTTTGGTAGCGGAGTGAACAGCGCGTGTTAGTGCAATTACAATAAAGATTTCTGCCCCCTTTTGGAAGACTGTTACCCAAAAAACGGAGCGGATTGCTATTGGGGTGGCCACCAGAAAGATTATACCGGGGATAATATGAACCAGAGATTTTATAACCTTATGCTCGATAAAGGCGTCGTCCCATTTAGTAGTGGTGTAACTGGCCAGCCTTACAACCAGCTTGTAGACCACAACCCGGGCAAAGATATCTGCCAGATATGCAATTACAAAAAGTAGCGAAACACTCACAACCTCATCCAGAACGGATGCAAGGGGTGCACTCACCCCTGCATCCACCAGGATGTCATATATGCCATCTACAACCCCGAAAAGAGCAGTCGCCTTTTCGGCAATCTGATTTTCTATCTGACTCTCAATCATTTTTAAGTCGCTATAGGATAATAAGATTTTATAACCAGCCTTCGCAGCTGCACATCAGGTTTCTGTCGCCGTATCCGTTATCTACGCGGGCTACGTGCGGCCAGAATTTGTTGTCGCGAATCCACTCCAGAGGCCACGCTGCAGTTGTCCTGCTGTATTTGTGGTTCCACTCATCTGCAGTAACCTCTCCGGCTGTGTGAGGCGCATTCTTGAGCGGGTTGTCATCTTTGTCAAAAGTCCCCTCTTTAATTGCAATACACTCTTTTTTAATTGTTTGCATAGCCTCAACAAAAATATCCAGCTCTGCCTTAGATTCGCTCTCGGTAGGCTCTAACATAAGGGTGTCTACAACCGGGAATGATAGGGTAGGAGCGTGGAAACCAAAGTCCATAAGCCGTTTTGCCACATCTGTTGCATCTACACCATACTCCTTGCGAAAATCGCGAAGATCCAGAATACATTCGTGAGCAACTCTTCCACTCTCTCCGCTGTAAAGAGTCTTGAAATCGTTTTTCAATCTTGAAGAGACATAGTTTGCGTTGAGTATTGCCACCTCAGTAGCCTTTTTAAGCCCGTCAGGGCCAAGAAGCTTGATATATGCGTGGGTAATCGGGAGTGCCATAGGATAGCCGTAAGGTGCCGAGCTTATAGCCTTAGCCCCCTTTGGATTTCCATTCTCCAGGAACGGGTGGTTAGGCAGATACGGAGCCAGCTCTTTTGTTACGCAGATAGGGCCGATTCCCGGGCCTCCTCCTCCGTGAGGGATTGCAAAAGTCTTGTGAAGGTTCAGGTGACAAACATCTGCACCGATAACGCCCGGGTTTGTAAGACCCACCTGAGCATTCATATTTGCTCCGTCCATATAGACCAGGCCTCCGTTTTCGTGGATAATATCCATAATCTCGCGGATGCTCTTTTCAAATACACCGTGGGTAGATGGGTATGTAATCATAAGGCAGGAGAGCCTCTCTTTGTGAAGGACAGCCTTTTCGCGAAGCTCGCCAACATTGATGTTTCCCATCTCGTCGCACGACACCAGCACTATCTCCATTCCGGCCATTGCTGCAGATGCAGGGTTGGTACCGTGTGCAGATGTTGGGATAATGGCAACAGTTCTCTGGGTATCTCCTTTGGCAACGTGGTAGGAACGGATGGTCATAAGCCCGGCATACTCACCTGCCGCACCCGAGTTGGGCTGAACAGAGCAGGCGTGAAAACCTGTAATTGTTGCAAGATCCTGCTCGGTCTCCTCAATAAGTTTCATATAACCCTTAACCTGAGTTGAAGGGACAAACGGGTGAATATTGGTAATCTCTCCCCAGCTTAGAGGCAACATCTCTACAGCCGCATTCAGTTTCATTGTGCACGAACCCAACGGAATCATAGAGTGAGTCAGGGATATATCTCTGCGCTCCAGCTTCTTGATATAACGCATCATCTCTGTCTCGGAGTGAAACCTGTTGAAAGTGGCCTCTGTGAGGTAAGAGCTCTCTCTTGGCAAATAGAGCTCCGGCGTGATTTCTCCCGGACACTCGGTTACAACTTTACCCGAGAATATTGACAAGATTGTTACAGCCTCCTCACAGTTAGAGAGCTCGTCAAAACTCATCCTAACGCTGGTAGCAGTAGGGTAGTAGAAATTCATCTTCTTCTGCTCTGCTTTGGCCTTAATGGCTGCTGCATCTACTCCGGTAACCTCGATTGTGTCAAAGAAATTATCTGCAGAGAGCTTAAACCCGAGCTTTTTGAGCTCTGCAGCTACAGTGTGGGCGTAGGTGTATACTGTGGTTGCAATATCTTTAACCCCTTTTGGACCGTGATAGACTGCATACATCCCAGCCATAGTTGCCATAAGGGCAGTGGCTGTGCAGATGTTTGAGGTTGCCTTCTCTCTCTTTATGTGTTGTTCGCGGGTCTGGAGAGCCATCCTCAGTGCAGGGTTGCCGTGCCTGTCTACAGATACTCCAATAATCCTTCCCGGCATATATCTCTTATAGTCGTCGCGGG
>JAUYTH010000240.1 GCA_030695165.1 Bacteroidales bacterium | reverse complement strand
GCACTGGAGCAGATGAGAAGGGTTAATGCAGTTGTTTTGGATAAAACGGGAACTCTCACAGAGGGGAGAGCTGTTGTAACAGATTGGATCTGGCTAACAGATGAGCAAAAAAATCTATATAGAGATATTATCTTCTCAATTGAGGAGAGATCGGAGCACCCGCTGGCATCTGCAATTGTAAACCACATCAACAGGGAAACAATTGGAAAAGAAGATTTTGCGCAAAGGTTGCAGATAGAGGGCTTCGAGAGCATAACCGGCTCCGGGGTTAAGGCTCTTTACAACGGAGAGAGCTATTTCATCGGCACCAAAGAGCTTTTAACAGGAGATACCGGGGGTGAAATCTTATCCGAACTAACTCAACAGGGTAAGAGTATTGTGGTACTTTACAAAGAGAATGTACCAAAAGTTGTAATTGCTCTTTGGGACAAAATTAAGGAGAGTTCACTGGAGTCGGTATCCAAACTTAAAAAACTTGGAATAGAGGTGCATATGCTAACAGGAGATAATACCAAAAATGCATCTGTAGTCTCTCAGGCACTTGGGATAACGCATTTTAAAGCATCTGCGCTACCTCAGGATAAGGAAAATTATATAAAAGGGCTGCAGTCAAAGGGGATGGTGGTAGCTATGGTGGGAGACGGAATTAATGACTCTCAGGCGTTAAGCAGGGCAGATGTGAGCATTGCTATGGGCAAAGGTACCGATATTGCAATGGACGTAGCTATGATGACTCTCATCACCTCAGATATTGCACTTCTGCCAAAAGCATTTGAACTCTCCAGGAGAACAGTAAGGTTAATAAGGCAAAATCTTTTCTGGGCATTTATCTACAATCTTATTGGAATACCTATTGCTGCCGGAGTACTATACCCCTTTACAGGAACCCTTCTAAACCCGATGATAGCTGCAGCCGCAATGGCATTCAGCTCTGTATCGGTTGTCCTTAACAGTTTGAGACTACGCTCAAAGTAACTCCGCTTTTAGAGACTTTCATTGAGAAAAAATGAGTATATTTACTCAAATTTCAATTATATGAAGAGGATCGCAATAATCGGCGGGGGCTTCTCCGGTCTCTCTGCTGCTTGTTATCTTGCAAAAGATGGTTATGATGTGACTGTGTACGAAAAGAACAGCACATTGGGTGGAAGAGCAAGAGTTATTGAGAGGGGTGGATTTACTTTTGATATGGGCCCCACATTCTACTGGATGCCGGATATTTTTGAAAAATTCTTTGCAGATTTTGGAAAGAGTGCATCAGATTACTACCGGCTCATAAGGCTTAATCCGGGGTATGAGATCTATTTTGGCGAACAGGACTCCGTTAAAATATCATCCAAACTTGAAGAGATATACGCGGTTTTTGAACAGATAGAGCCTGGTAGCAGCATATACCTTAAGAAGTATCTCAAAAGGGCAGAGTTCAACTATAGAGTTGCAATTGACAAAGTAATGGAGAGGCCGGGTAAATCTCCACTGGAGCTTATTATGCCCGAAACGATTATGAGTGTATCACAGTTTATCACCTCGATAAGTGCATCTGTAAGAGCAAATATCAAAAGTGAAAAGCTGCGTCAGGTACTGGAGTTTCCGGTACTTTTCCTGGGGGCAAAACCCTCAAGAACTCCTCTTTTTTATTGTTTTATGAACTATGCAGATATGGTTTTGGGAACCTGGCACATTGAGGGGGGTATGTTCAAGCTTGTCCAGGCGATGGAGAGTATCGCAAAAAGATATGGAGCCAAATTCATAACCGATTGACATATAGATAAGTTAGTAACCAAAAACTCTAAGGTTACCGGAGTCAATTTCACAAATACTAAAGATAAAGTAACATCAAGTGCAGATGTCGACTTTGTGATAACATCTGCAGATTACCACTTTAGTGAGACACTTTTGGATGAGCGTGAAAGAAACTACAGTGAGAAGTATTGGCAGGGGAGAGTTTTTGCCCCCTCTGCCCTACTCTACTATGTTGCCTTAAACAAAAAACTGACCAACATATCTCACCACACCCTCTTTTTTGATTCAAGTTTTACCGAGCACTCAGAGACAATCTACGACACCCCACGCTGGCCTGATAAACCGCTGTTTTACGGAAGCTTCCCCAGCATAACTGACCACACTCTTGCCCCCGAAGGTAAGGAGTGCGCAGTCTTTCTTATTCCGATTGCTTCAGGAATTAAAGACACTCCCGAACTTAGAGAGAACTACTTCCTTCAGATAATATCCAGAATGGAGAGACTAACAAATCAAGATATTGCAGATCATATCATCTTTAAAGAGAGCTACTCACTCAAAAACTTTACAGAAGATTACCACGCATACAAAGGGAATGCATACGGACTCTCCAACATACTGATGCAGACAGCTTTCCTTAAACCGAAAATGGAGAACAACCATTTAGACAACCTTCTTTATGTAGGGCAGCTCACTGTTCCCGGGCCCGGAGTACCTCCTGCAATAATATCCGGTAAAATTGCACGCGGGTTAACCAATAAAAAGATGAAAAATGGATAAGCTTTACCAGGAGCTCTCATTGAAAACAAGCAGGCTCACCACCAAACTCTACAGTACATCGTTCTCTGCCGGGCTTTTGTGTATTGAGAGAGAGAGCAGAGAGGCAATCTACTCCATTTACGGATTTTTAAGGCAGGCAGATGAGATTGTAGATACATTTCACGAATACGATAAACACTCTCTTATGCTTGAATTTGAGCAGGAGTATCGCAAATGCCGGGAAAGAGGAATAAGTCTCAATCTAATTATAAATTCATTTGTACTAACAGTGAATAAGTACTCAATCCCGGATGATTTGATTGAGGCTTTTTTGAGCAGTATGAAGAGTGATCTGGCAAACAGTGAGTTTAATGAAAAAGGGATCAAGGAGTACATTTACGGATCTGCAGATGTTGTGGGGCTGATGTGTCTTAAGGTGATGACCCATAAGAACCCGGCAGAATACCACAGGCTTAAGGGAAACGCAATGAGCCTCTCATCTGCTTTCCAAAAGATCAATTTTTTAAGGGATATAAAAAACGATACCGAGAATCTCTCCCGCAACTACTTTGCGGTACTTAACGACAGACCTTTAGACAAGGATACAATAAAGATAATACTGGAGGATATCTACTTAGATTTTCGTGATGCACTAAAAGGTATTCGAGAGCTTCCAAAAGAGGTAAGAACAGGTATTTATCTGGCATACCTCTACTATATTAAACTCACTGCAAAGATTGAAAATACCCCCACAGAGCTACTTATGAAAAGGCGTATAAGGGTTTCAGATACTCAAAAACTGCTCCTTTTTTGCTCTGCAAATATAAGATCTCTTCTTGGAAAGAGATTTATGAGATAGTCATATCCAGGTTTTACATTTATTAACTCAGGAGTATGAAAACAGCAGTAATTGGCTCAGGTATAGGAGGTCTTGCAATAGCTGCAAGGCTTGCAAAAAAGGGGTACGATGTTACCCTTTACGAGAAGAACGCGACTCCGGGAGGAAAGGTCTCTCAAATAAGAGAGAGAGGATATCGTTTTGACACAGGACCCTCTCTATTTACACTGCCCAACCTGGTAGATGAGATAGCAGACATCAACTACTTTAAACTGGATAACAGTTGCCGCTACTTCTACCCCGATGGCACAAAATTTAACTTCTATCAGGACCCCGAAAAGTTAAAAGAGGAGACAATCAAAAACAGCAGTGAAGATTATGCAAATATCAAGAAGAGGCTAAAGGAGTCCTCCCAGATTTATAACCTTACCAGCGACCTCTTTATCTTTAACTCTTTTAGTAAAATCAGCAATTTTTTAAAACCGGCTAACCGTAAGATTCCTCTCAAACTCCACAAAATGGGGTTTCACAGGAGTATGCACTCGGCAAACAAAGCTCTCTTTAAAGATAGAAGAATAGTACAACTCTTTGACAGATACGCCACCTATAACGGCTCTTCACCATACCGTGCTCCGGCAACTCTTAATATGATATCGCATCTGGAGCACAACATCGGAGCATACTTCCCCGAAAACGGAATCTACTCAATCGTTGACTCTCTGTATAAGAGAGGGTTGGAACTTGGGGTAAAATATGAGTTTAACACTCCGGTAAGCACTATTATAATTGATAAAAAAAGTCATACTGCAAAAGGGGTTGTTGTGAACTCCCGGGAGCTGTTTTACGATATTGTAGTTTCTGATTGCGATGTTAAATATCTCTCAGAGAATATGATGCCTTGTAATGTGAGGCATCCTCTGGGTAACAGATTAAAGCAGCTTGAGCCTTCGTCATCTGCACTTATCTTCTATTGGGGGGTTAAAGGAGAGCACCCGCAACTGGATGTACACAATATCCTCTTTAGCGAAAATTATAAAAAGGAGTTTGACTCTCTCTTCTATAAGATGAATCTCTACATAGACCCTACTATCTACATCTTTATCAGCAAGAAAGCTGTTCCTGCAGATGCACCCGAGGGTTGTGAAAACTGGTTTGTAATGGTTAATGCTCCTGCAAATATCGGGCAGGATTGGCACTCAATCATAACTAAGACAAGGGCAGAAATTATAAAAAAGATTAACCATACTCTAGGGGCGGACTCTACCTTCGATATTGAAAAACAGATTGAATTTGAGCATATTGCCTCCCCGATAACAATTGAAAAAAATACTTTGAGCAGCCGGGGAGCTCTCTACGGGAGCTCCTCCAACTCAATTATGGCAGCATTTATGCGCCACCCCAACTTTTTGAGAAAGTTTAAAAACCTCTATTTTGTGGGTGGAAGTGTTCACCCGGGTGGCGGAATTCCGCTCTGTCTTGCCGGAGCAAAGATTGTGGAGAGGGAGATTCTCGAGCGAGCAAATTGGAAGGATAAAGAGTAAAAACCCGGTAGGCAATTATGAAAAACCAAACCCATCAGAGCTATATTAAGAGTACCTTGTACAGAGTCCTCTCTGTATTGAGTTACAAAGAGCTGCCTAAGACCTTTGTAATCTTCTACTCTGTTGGGATTTTGCTCTACCTTATCCCTTTTACGCGAGATCTCTTTAAAGCAGTCACTCCCCTCTCTCTTATATTTGTTATCGCCTCACTTCTTTGGCATCACAAAAAGTGGGACCGCTCATTTGTGCTGTTTATTGCAATAGTTATAACATCTTCATTCTTGATTGAGGCTGTTGGCGTAGAGACAGGAGCCATTTTCGGGCAGTATAAGTACCTGAATGCATTAGGACCAAAAGTGTTGCAGACACCTCTTATAATTGGAGTCAACTGGCTGATGCTCACATATTGCAGTGCTGCAATTATGGAGTACATAAGAAGACGAAGCTCCGGTACTGTAGATGTTGCAATAAGAATCATTGGCGGTGCCCTTATTATGGTAATGTATGATGTTGCGGTTGAACTGGTTGCTCCACAGATGGGTATGTGGCAATTTGTAAGCGACTACCCACCCGTAGAGAATTTTGTTATGTGGTTTGTAATGGCACTGTTTTATCATATAATTTTTGCGGGGTTAAAG
>JAUYTH010000239.1 GCA_030695165.1 Bacteroidales bacterium | reverse complement strand
AGTCCAGCTTGCTCCAAATTCTTGGTACCCTCTCTAACCCGGATTCCGGCAAGGTTTACATAGACGGTGTAGATGTATTTGGGTTAAAATCCAACGCTCTGGCTGAGTTCCGCAATAAGAGAATCGGATTTGTTTTTCAGTTCCATCACCTTCTCCCGGAGTTCACTGCTCTGGAGAATGTCGCGATTCCTGCTCTAATAGCAAACGCAAGTATGTCACAGGCGAAAGAGAGGGCCACAGAGTTGCTCAACTTTTTGGGTCTTAAAGATCGCCTTACCCATAAACCATCTCAGCTTAGCGGAGGAGAGCAGCAGAGAGTTGCAATCGCAAGGGCTCTAATCAACAATCCTGCGGTCATCTTTGCAGATGAGCCTTCGGGGAACCTGGACACCAACACAAAGAGCGAGATTCATAAACTATTCTTTGACCTTAGAGACCGCTTTGGGGTGACCATCATTATTGTCACCCACGACAGAGATCTTGCCAGGATGAGCGACAGGACTTTGGAGATGAAAGATGGAGAGTTTTTGCTTTAAAAGATTTTCCGTCAGGCAGAGCAGATCTGCAATGAAGGTCAACACCGACGGAGTTTTACTCGCTGCCTGGGTAACTATCAACAAAATAACAGCCTCACAAAGTTCACAATTAATAGAAAACCCTTTTCAGATACTTGATATAGGGACAGGTACGGGTGTAATATCGCTAATTCTTGCACAACGCCTGGAGAGTGGTCCCCCATTTAAGATAACAGCAATTGAGATTGATAAAAACTCTGCAGAGGAGGCTGCAGTTAACTTCTCGGAATCTCCCTGGAGCAACAATCTTGTCTCAATAAATATATCGCTTCAAAGTTTTATGGGGTTGGGGCAGCCATCCAACCCGGAGGGATTTTCAATTATTCTCTCCAACCCCCCCTACTTTACACAATCACTAAAAGCCCCCTCAACAAGGAGGAGCGCCGCAAGGCATAATGATGTGCTCCCTTTGGAGGATATAATAAAAGCTGCACATCTTTTTCTTGAAGATGATGGAATATTGGCACTTGTGCTGCCTGTGAACGAGGGAGAGCAAATTATATCACTTGCAAAGCAGATGTCGCTAAACCTTGCAAGAGTATGCAGAGTAAAAACATTGGCTCATAAAAAGGAGAAGCGCCTTCTTCTGGAATTCACAAAAATTAATTGTGAGAAAGTAGAAGAGGAGCTTATTATTCAAGAAAAAGGCGGAGAGTATTACTCTCACGCCTACTGCTCTCTTGTAGAGAACTACTATTTAAAATTGTTTAAAACAGAGGGTTCTGCATAAAGCAATCACCTCTTTACCAGCGTCTTATTTGTTAATAGGAACAGCCGGGGTACTTCCGACTCTAAATTGACGTATCATCTTCATTCTAAACTGCTCTTCGGCGATATAGAGTCTTGCAACCTTTTCAACCGGAAGAATCTTAAAGAACTTATCATAATAGACTTTGTGAATGAATCCCTCTTCGGTAACGTTGTTTATATATACCCCCATCAGCTTTACAAGCTCCGGTTCTGTCTTTGGAGAGCCATCCTTTACATAGGCAGTAATTACCCTCATAGCGTCCTGAGTTCTTCTCATAAGCATCTCGCGCTCCCTCCAGTACTCATTGTATAGTGGCCAAAAAGCCTCTGCCTCTTTTGGGGTGAGCTGAATTTCTGTAGTAAAGAATGCAATTTTAGCACTCTGGATCTGCTGATACGTATGGCTCTTTTGCTTTTTTTGGGGCTCATTTTGAGCAAATCCACTAAAGGCAAAAGATAGGGTGATTAATAGTATAAATAACTTTTTCATAACGTCTTGTGTTTTATTTCAAAATAGCCGGCAAATCTATTCGAGAGATGCCAGGGTTATAATATCTATGTTTTCGCTAATATAGGTAATAAGTTCAACTGAATCAATCTTATGCTCGGCTGTCGTGATAGTGTCTCCATCAAAATCAAAGAAGTCTACAAATGAAGTTCTAAGGAAGCCCTCATCTAGGTATTGTGAATTGGAACTTAGTATTGTCACCTCCGGACTATTATCATAAGGAGAAAATAGTGAGAAAGCTCCGTAAACGATAAAAAATATTATAACAAATGAAGAGACAAGAACTAACTGCGGCTTAGCAATACTCCATACTCCCGTGTGACTCTCCTTATTCACGGAAGAGATTTTCTCAGAGACAGAGCTCCTCACCTCAAGAAAGTAGCCATCCGGAACAGTGAACGGATTCTCTCTCAGTTTAGGGTTGTCAATATCAAATTTCTTTTTCATACCTCTTTGACTATAAAATTAACAAAAGGATTAAACGGAGTCTCTTAATATATCCTGAATTTTTTGATAAGCGTGGTGGTACGATGCTTTAAGTGCACCTACAGATGTTCCTAGAATTTCGGAGATCTCTTCGTATTTCATCTCTTCGTAGTAACGCATCGTAAATACAACTCTCTGTTTATTTGGCAGTTTCATTATTGCCTTCCTAAATATCCGTTGTGCCTCATCTCCGTTAAAAAAGGGATCTGCCTCAACCTGATTCTCCACCTGTTTGGTGAAGTCACTCAGTGAAAAAAAAGCCCGAAGTTTGGCCCTTTTTAAATAAGTGAGGGTCTCGTTAGTTGCAATTCTGTACAACCAGGTGTAGAGCCTGGACTCTTCCCGAAACTGAGGGAGTGCTCCCCAGGCTTTTATGAGTGAGTTCTGGAGTATATCATTGGCGTCTTCGTGTGACCCTGCAAGCTTACGGATGTGCCAGTATAATCTCTCACTGTATTTGTCCACGATAAGATTAAAGGCGTAGCTCTCCCTCCCCTGCTCTCTGAATAACGCCAAGAGTTCATTATCGTCCATAATAAATTAATTACCAATTACTTCAAAAGGGCTCTCTTCTTTGCAATAACTCTTTTAACAGCATCTGCAATGTTAATTGAAGATAATTTGTACTCCTTCAGCAACTCTGCCGGCTCTCCGCTCTGCCCAAAAATATCATCAACTGCAACAAACTCTGTTGGGGTTGGAAGCTCTGTTGCAAGGAATGCGGCAATCAATTCACCCATCCCGCCTGCAATAAGGTGCTCCTCTGCAGTGACAACAGCGCCTGTCTTTGCCGCCGATTCTAAGACTGCTTTCTTGTCCAAAGGTTTAATCGTATGGATGTTTATCAGCTCTACACTAATGCCCTCTTCTTCCAGCATACCGGCTGCAACTATGGCCTCCCAAACCAGGTGGCCTGTGGCAAAAATAGTTACATCACTGCCCTGTGCCAGTGTTATTGCTTTTCCAATCTCGAATTTTGCATCTGCAGGGGTGAAGTTGGGAACCGACGGGCGGCCGAATCTAAGATAGACCGGTCCGTGATGATTTGCTATCTCTATTGTTGCAGCTTTTGTCTGATTATAGTCGCACGGGTTGATAACCACAAGGTTGGGGAGCATTCTCATCAGCCCGATATCCTCCATAATCTGGTGTGTGGCACCATCTTCGCCAAGGGTTATTCCTGCGTGAGATGCACAAATCTTTACATTTGTCTCAGAGTAGGCAACACTCTGACGCACCTGGTCGTAAACCCTGCCCGTGGCAAAACCTGCGAAAGTTCCCGCATAGGGAATCTTTCCCGACAGAGCAAGCCCGGCAGAGGTTCCTATCATATTTGCCTCTGCAATTCCGCACTGTATAAACCTCTCCGGAAACTCGGCGGCAAATGCCTCCATCTTAAGTGAGCCGGTAAGGTCTGCACAGAGTGCCATCACATCGCTGTTTTCACGTCCAACCTCAAGAAGCCCTGCTCCAAAACCCGACCTGGTATCTTTATTGCCGGTATTTATATATTTTTCTGTTATTTTCATTGTAACTCTGTATTAATCAATTAAAAATCTCCAAGAGTCTCCTTTAGTTGACTAAGTGCATTTGCTGTCTGCTCACCATTTGGGGCCTTACCGTGCCAATGATGCGTTCCCTGCATAAAGTCTACACCTCTGCCCATATCTGTCTTCATAAGCAGCATCTTTGGTTTACCGTCACCGGCTGTGCTCTTGGCCCAACGCAGAGCCTCTACAACCTCCTCCATACTGTTCCCGTTTACAACTCTGCAGCTCCATCCGAAAGAGCTCCACTTTGCCTCTAGATCTCCAAGGTTTAATATTGTGCTCACCGGACCATCTATCTGTTGACCATTCCAGTCTGTGATTGCAATTAATCTATCCAGTTTGTGATGGGCAGCAAATAGCGCAGCTTCCCAAATCTGCCCCTCTTCGCTCTCTCCGTCACCGATTAGAACATAGACCAGACTCTTCTCTCCGGCTGCCCTCTTTGCAAGAGCTGCACCGCAAGAGACCGAGAGCCCCTGGCCGAGTGATCCTGAGGCAATGTGTACACCCGGAAGCCCTCTCTCCACCGAGGGGTGACCCTGCAGGCGTGAGCCTAGTTTGCGGAATGTCTTTAGCTCCTCTGTGGGGAAGTACCCACTTCGGGAGAGTACACTATAAAAAAGAGGGGAGAGGTGACCCGCCGAAAGGAAAAACATATCTGCACCCTTACCGTCTCTGTTCCATTTTGCGGGATTGTGATTCATCTCACTAAAAAATAGCGCAGTGAGAATATCTGCACTGCCCAAAGAGCCGCCGGGGTGTCCGGAACCGGCCATATTTACCATTCGGATAATATCTCTTCTTACCTGAGATGCTATCTCCTGTAATTTTGTTATTTCTGCCATAATGATTTTAAAGAGTTGTTACTATTAGCGCAAAGATACTATCAAACTTATAATTTTGGAATTATTTTTATCTTTGTAGCTATTAACGTCGCTTAAATTGTAAAATGAAGCAAATTAGGAACTTTTGTATTATTGCCCATATAGATCACGGTAAGAGTACCCTCGCAGATAGGCTTCTGGAGGCTACAAAAACCATTACGCCGCGAGATATGGATAACCAGGTACTGGACTCGATGGATCTGGAGAGAGAGAAGGGGATCACCATTAAGAGCCACGCCATTCAGATGGACTATGAGTACAAAGGGGTACAGTATGTTCTTAATCTCATAGATACTCCCGGCCACGTAGACTTCTCCTATGAGGTCTCCCGTGCAATTGCCTCCTGTGAAGGGGCCCTGCTGGTTGTAGATGCCACCCAGGGAATACAGGCGCAAACCATCTCTAACCTTTATTTGGCAATCAATCACGACCTGGAGATTATTCCGGTTCTCAATAAGATTGATATGGATGCCGCTATGATAGAATCGGTTAAAGATCAAATTATTGAACTGATCGGGTGCAAAGATGAAGAGATTCTTCTTGCGAGCGCAAAAACCGGAGCAGGAATTGACGCAATTCTTGAGGCGATAGTAGAGAAGGTACCTCCTCCAAAAGGGCGAGAGGATGCCCCGCTACAGGCACTTATTTTTGACTCTGTATTCAACTCTTTTCGAGGGATTATTGCATATTTCAAGGTAGAGAACGGTATAATCAGGAAGGGAGATAAGGTTAAGTTTGTCCATACCGGTAAAGAGTATGAGGCAGATGAGGTTGGAAAGCTTCGCCTTAAGATGATACCTACCGGCGAGGTAGGGACAGGAGATGTAGGGTATATAATTTCCGGGATAAAAACAGCCAGTGAA